>DNPC01000810.1 GCA_003501565.1 Planctomycetaceae bacterium
GCTCGGCACACTTGGCTGTCCCTGCTGGCAGTATCGCGGATAGAGAACAGATCAGAGCTAAAACGCATCGCATAGGAACGGACTGTATTGGAAGGAGCTGAAAGGGAGGACACTTTTTTCTGAAGCCGCTGAAAGAATGATTGGTTATTTGTACGGCTTCCTTTTTCGGGCGTTACACCGGCTTTGTGCATTCGGTTTCCTGGGCGGACTCGAACAAAAATCCTGCGAATGGATGGTTCCGATTACAAGGTTCCGAGTAGAGGGGTTCTAAATCTACTGCCAGTGCTTACCGGCTGGTTCGAATATTCATCGCGCGTGACTACTCAATGTCGATAGCGCTAGGCCCGTGACGCAGCGCGACTGTTACGTTGCTGGCTGGTTCAAGCTCCATTGGCTGGGGGTGCGTGTGCGTTTTCGGGGTGAACAGTTGGTGCCAGCTCGGAAATGCGGTGCTCAAGCGACGGTTTGCGCGGATGCCTGGCGTAGTGGTTTGCCTAAAATTCGTGCCCAAACGCTGAGCTGTATGTTCGCTTCAAGACGCGGTTTCGCCTACAATTGTGCTCCCTCATACTGCCTGCCATTCGGCTTTCAGTGCTCGATTCCGCTCATTTTAACTCAACTCGGTTTTGACAGTTCCATGAAGAATACTTTTCATCGTCTCAGTGCGGTCGCTGCCGCTGCTCTTGCAGGCTTCCTGCTTTGCTTCACCTCACCACGAGGCATTGCGGACGAAGTTAATACGCTTACAAGATCCGAGCAATTGAGCGGTTGGCAGTTGTTGTTCGACGGTTCGTCCACAGAAGGTTGGCGCAACTTTCAGAAGGACGATGTCAGTGATGGTTGGGTTGTCAAGGAAGGGCAACTGGTACGCGCTAGCAAGGGCGCTGGCGACATTATTACGAAGGAGAAGTACAAGTATTTTGAGTTGTCGCTGGAGTACAAGATTTCCGAAGGCGGTAACAGCGGTGTAATGTTCCACGTCAGCGAAGACGGAAAACGTCCGTGGCACTCCGGACCAGAAGTCCAGATCCAGGACAATGCCGCAGGACACGATCCGCAGAAGGCCGGTTGGCTTTACCAGCTTTACAAACCCCAAGCACCCGCTTGGACCGGTGAGAAAGGCGTTTTGGATGCAACTCTGCCAGCCGGCGAGTGGAATCAGCTGTTCATACGAATTGCCAAGAATCGTTGCGAAGTCACGATGAATGGCCAGCTCTACTATCGATTCAAGCTCGGTGATCGCGATTGGAAGAAGAAAGTCGCTCAGAGTAAGTTTGCGAAGTTCGAGCAGTTCGGGCAACTTGGCAGCGGTCATATCTGCCTACAGGATCACGGTAACCTGGTTTCCTTTCGAAGTATCAAAATCCGCCGAATTGGCGACGACGGCAAAGTCCAACAACCCATTACTGGCAAGCTGGAACTCAAACGTGAACTCGCATTTCCAAAGCTGAAATGGGAAGGCTGGGAGCCAATCGACGAAGATGGCAATCAGCGTAAGGCGATGCGAATTCTCGAACTAACGACTGCCCCCGGAAGCGATCACTTGTTCGCTGCCACACAACGTGGACTCGTGTACCGGTTCGAGAATCGTCCGGACGTCGAAGATGCCAAATTGATTTTGGACATTCAAGACAAAGTGAGCCAGTTTCCGTCGGGCGGCGCGAACGAGCAAGGACTGCTGGGGCTCGCTTTTCATCCGAAGTTTGACGAAAACCAGCAGGTATTCGTCTGCTACACTCGCCGCGGTAATCACCAAAGTGTCGTTGCACGCTACACGATGAAAGGGGATGTTATCGATCCGGGAAGCGAACAAGTCATCCTGGAATTGGCTCAGCCCTACCAAAACCACAACGGGGGAGCGATCGAGTTTGGACCAGACGGCTATCTGTACATCGCCTTCGGTGATGGCGGTTCGCGAAATGACCCGAAGGCCTCCGGGCAAGACCTCGGTCAGTTGCTGGGGGCGATCCTGAGAATCGACGTCGACAAGACGGATGGCGACACGCCGTACAGTATTCCTGCAGACAATCCTTTTGTTGGCACCCAAGGAGCGCGGCCTGAGATCTTTGCTTTGGGACTGCGCAATCCGTGGCGCATCGCGTTTGACCGTGATACAGGAATGCTCTGGTGTGGTGACGTCGGGCAGGAGCTGTGGGAAGAAGTGAACATCATCGAGAAGGGGGCGAATTACGGCTGGAGCACTCGTGAAGGTAGCTACGCGTTTGGGAAACGAGCTGCAGTCAATGGTGTTCCAGCTCCGGTGGACCCTACTTGGGAATACGATCACAGCGTTGGCAAATCGATTACCGGTGGTCGAGTTTATCGATCTGATCGGGTTTCTGAGCTAACAGGTAAGTATCTGTACGCCGACTATGTGAGCGGTGCGATTTGGGCTCTGGCCGTTGATGAGAACGGGAATGTGACGACGAATGAGCAAATCGTTGCCGACGGCGTCCCTGTGCTCGCGTTTGGTGAAGACCAAACCGGCGAAGTGTTCCACTTGGTCGACAGCATCCGCGGTGAGTGTATCTACCGTTTTGACAAGTAGACATTCGGTAGATGATTAAGTTGTTCGCTGCATTTGCCTAAAGCTCATAGCATGAATCACCGACTAATGGCGTTGTTCACCGTCCTCGTGGTGGCGATCGGTTTCGACTGCTTTACAGCCACCGCGGATGATCGCCCCAACGTCGTGATTGTCTTAGTTGACGATATGGGATACTCCGATGTCGGCTGCTATGGTGGCGAAATAGAGACGCCGAACATAGACCGACTTGCTGCTGGCGGGCTGAGGTTTACGCAGTTCTACAACGCGGGACGGTGCTGTCCTACGCGAGCGAGCTTGATGACCGGCTTACACCCGCATCAAGTTGGCATCGGGCATATGACCGAACCGCCCGAGCGTTCGCTTGGATTCGAAGGAGCGTATCAGGGTTACCTGAATCAGGAGTGCACGACGCTCGCGCAAGTCGCCAAGTCCGCTGGCTACAAAACGATGATGGCTGGCAAATGGCACCTTGGCTTTCACGAGCAGAATACTTGGCCGTGCGAACGAGGATTCGACCGCTTTTACGGGTGCTTGGCAGGTGGATTCAATTACTTCCGTCCTTCCGGCAATCGACTCATGGTCGAAGGAAACGAAGTCGTCGAAACCGGTGAAGACTTCTATGCGACGGACTCCCTGACTGATATGGCTTGTCGGTACATCGGCGAATCTTTAGAGCAGGATGATGCGCCGTTCTTCTTGTATCTCGCCTACAACGCGCCGCACTGGCCGTTGAATTCGAAATGGGAAGAATTTCAGAAGTACAGGGGCCGGTACACGGCCGGCTGGGAGCCACTAATGAAAGCTCGCTTCGACAAACAAGTCGAGCTTGGTTTTTGGGGGCAAGACATGCCTCGAGCCGAACATGTGGGGCCAGATTGGGACTCGCTGACGGATAAACAACGCGACGACCTCGACGCGCGGATGGCGGCCTACGCGGGCTGTATTGACTCGATCGACCAGAACATCGGCAAGCTGACTGAACATTTGCGTGAGCTCGGCGAGCTTGATAACACGATCATCTTTTTCCTGTCTGACAATGGCTCGTGCCAGGAAGGCGGTCCACTTGGCCGTGGCGACGAAGCCATGGTTAAGAATCCGCCGGAAGGTGTAGGCGGTGTCCGCTTGGGCAAGGCCTGGGCAAATGCCTCGAACACTCCATTTCGTCTATACAAGCACTTTGTGCATGAGGGTGGTGCCTGCACGCCGATGATTGCCCACTGGCCGGCCGGTATTCCTCAGGAAGATCATGGTGACTTGGTTCGGCAATTTGCTTACTTGCCAGATTTTATGGCAACGCTGCTTGAACTGAGCGGTGGTAAATATCCTTCAGAAGTACCGCCGCACGTTGGTGCAAGTTTTCTGAAGACTCTCAAGGGAGACCGTACTCCGGTACACACGCGTCCAATTTTCTGGGAGCATGAAGGCAATGCCGCTATGCGAGACGGTGATTGGAAGCTGGTCCGAGAATACAAGAAGCCATGGGAGCTTTACAACTTAAGCGATGATCGCTGTGAGCTTCAGGACCTCTCTAGGTCCAATGCCGAGCGTCGGCAGTCCATGGTTCGACAGTGGGAGGATTGGGCAACCAAGCACTCAGTCGCGTTCCCAGAGCGTTTCAACATGTATGAGTACTTGAAGCAGCTAGAGAAGAATTGAGAATGGACCCTGGCAACGTCACGGTTGCGACTGCTTTCCGGCTTGAGTAGGTGTTCTGTCGCCATTGTCGTTTTGGCTGGATTGCAGTTCGACTAGAGCTTCTGCGAATTGCGTACCGAGATCCAGATATCCCGCCGAATCGTAGTGCGCTGGATCTGAGTATGAGTAGCTGTCCGTGGTAGTGACCAGTCTCGCGGCAGGATCCTTCCTGCAGAACGCAGCTTGGGCCTCGCGGATGATTTCGCCGTGCTTCCAAATCCGTTTCTCGGGCTTCGGATCTGAATAAGAAATCCGTCCAACCACGATTGGCAAGTCGTCTGACCGTAAGGCGGCGCGAAAAAGATCCGTCATGCGTTTCAGATTGGCCTCGTAACGTTCGGCAATTTCTCTTGTATGCGCACCGTCGCTTTCCCCTTGCATGCATACGATTCCACGTGGAATGAGGCGGTCGGTTTCGCCGTCACCGTCGATGTCGCTGACTTGCATTGCTGAACGGAGCGTCGCAAGAAAATAGTCATACTGATTTTGATCAGAATAGTCGCCGTCGCCAGAATCAAAATCCGGTTCCCAGCACCCCCAATGGCCACGCGCTTGAGCATCGATCGAAGAACCATTGCGGGCATACTTAACCAGTGCGATTTTGCGCTCTGGTCGTAGTTTACTGAGGTGGCGTCCCAAGCTTAGTTCGACGCCAAAGCGATTGGAGAGTTGTGGCTGGCTGCCATCGACCCTGAAGCCTGTTCCATGTCCGGGTTTAAGGGGTTGCCATTGGCTGCGCGGGTTGAATTCTTGTTGGTCAGGAAGTGGTTGCGTGTGAAAGATGAAGACGTTGGGCACCGCCTTTGCCTGCTCTTCTGAAAGCTCACCGATCGAACCGAAGCCTTCCATATTCGACTGCCCGCCGAGGTAGTACAGGTCAAAATCTTCCGCTAGTGCGAACGGGGCGTCACGCAACACAGATTGAGTGAGCGTGCAGGAAAAAACAATTAGCGATAGACGCAGTTTTGCACCGAGCATGGCATTCCTTATGTGCGAGGTGTGAGTCAACAAGGTGGCACGAACTATCAAGAGCCTTTAATTGACCAGCTTATACGCGTGAAGCGAATCGTTCTGTGGCAATAAAGTTGCCAGTGGGTCGTGCACGGGTATACGTAGGCTATGCCGAGAGCGTTTTGACGTGGGCGAGTGCGGATTGAGGCATGTGCTCGAGTTGGTAGCCGCCTTCGAGCAAGCTTACGATGCGCCCCGAACAATGTGCGGCAGAGAGTTCTTGGACGATTTCGGTAAGCCCAATAAAGTCTTCGGATTCCAGGCACAGCCCGCCGACTGGGTCCAATCGATGCGCGTCGAAGCCTGCACTCAGTAAAATCAGCTCGGGCTGATGTTTGGCAGCTAAATCCTCAATACCACGAGTGAATGCATCGGTAAAATCGCGTTTGGATATATCGGCATCAACCGGGACATTTAATGTGGTCCCAAGTCCGAACCCAGTACCAGTTTCGGAGGTGGCGCCAGTACCGGGATAGAATGGGCTTCGGTGTATCGAGAAGAATGCGATCTGTTCAGATTCGTAGAATGCGTCCTGCGTGCCGTTGCCATGATGTACATCCCAATCGATGATCATCACGCGCTCGAGTCCAAGTGTGAGTGCTTTTTGAGCGGCCACCGCGACACTATTGAACAAGCAAAACCCCATCGGTCCGTTTGGAAGGGCATGGTGGCCCGGTGGGCGAACGGCACAAAACGCCGCTTTGGTTTCTTCTGCAATGACTCTTGCAACTGCGTCACAGGCGGCGCCAGCGGCCTTGGATGTACATCGGAAGGAATGTGACGAAACGAACGTGTCCGACTCAATTTGTTGGGGCCCCTCTTCGCACCACCGCTCAAGCTGATCTATGTAAGCTGCATCGTGAACTTGCCCGATTTCTTCGGCAGTGGCAGGAGCCCAGTCTTCACAAAACGTCAAGCCTCCAGCGCTTGAGCGCAGGAGGGTGTTCAAACGCGTTATCCGTGCTGGGCATTCTGGATGGGTACCAGTTTCATGTTTCGCAAAATCATCGTCCAAATAAACCAGCAAGTTGGCTCCTTTCGCAATGAAAAAATGGAACTGTTGAGAATAGAGGACACGTCGCCTTTTTCAGTCTGTCAGCGTAACTTACCAGCCGCGTGATAGCTATGCAGTATCCGCACCCCAAAGCAGCACCATGAACAAGTAACCCAGGAGACAGCCAATTGAAGTACCCACGAGATGCATCGTGCCACCAAATCACAAAAATGAGCTAGACTTTATGTTGAGCGCCGCGTCAAAGATTCGAAAACGCACATTTGCCAAGTAGTACGAATTGTTTTGGCCCTCCTGAGGGAGGGCGACCTCGGTAAGGCCGCCAGCCTCTAGTCTTTAACGAAGCCTCATAGTCATCACTGGCAATGGAGAAAACACAGCGGTGAGTGAGCCAGAATTCGATTACCTCGGGCCGTACAAAGTTGAGCGAACAATCGGTCGTGGGGGAATGGGAAGCGTCTATAAAGGCTTCCATTCGAGAAGCGGTGAACCGATCGCGATTAAAGTCATTGCTCCTGCGGTAGCAAATTCGCCTCGTTTCCGCCGAAGATTTGCGGCTGAAGTTGAAACCCTGCAGCGGCTGAAACATCCCAACATCGTTTCATTGGTCGGATTTGGGGAAGAACAAGGCCTTTTGTTCTACACGATGGAGTACGTCGATGGCTATTCGCTGCACGAGTACCTTCGGCAGAACAAAAAGATGCCCTGGCAAGAAGCGATCGACGTAGCTATCGAGACGGCTGCGGCTCTCAAGCATGCCCACGACCTGGGCATTATTCACCGTGATCTAAAGCCTGCGAATTTGATGGTTGCTGGCGACGGGCGGGTGAAACTTACCGATTTTGGTATAGCCAAATTGTTTGGTGCAACCGAATTGACCGCTGCAGGTTCGGTGATTGGCACGGCTGATTATATGCCGCCGGAGCAGGCAGAGGGTAAGGCCGTCACCGTGCGCAGCGATTTGTATAGCCTGGGCGGCGTCGTTTATGCGTTGATTTGCGGTCAGGCGCCATTCACCGGAAACAGCGTTCCCGAAGTCCTTTACGCGGTGCGCTACAATAGCCCACCGATTTTGCAAGAAAGGGAGCCAGACGTTCCGGATGAACTTTCGGAGTTGGTTCATGAATTACTGGACAAGACGCCAAGCAAACGTCCACCAACGGCCCTGGTTGTTGGCAACCGTCTCAAGTCCATCCAGCAAGGCTATGCTGCTCGGAGACGAGCTAAGTCGAGCAAGCCTGGTCTGCACACTCCCGATGACCCGCAGCCCGCGAAGTCGAATCCGACGAATGAGACCGGCTTTCGCAAGATGGGCACACACCTAACCAATCTGGATTTGTCAGATATTGAAGAAGATGAGGTTCAGCTTACCGGCGAAGAAATAGATCAGCTGGGACTAGAGAAAGATGACAGCGAGCAGTCCACTGAATCGAAAGCAGGTAACCCACTAGCTACCCATGAACAGCAAACGATGGTCGCTCCGGAGGACTTGGAGTTGCCACCAGTTGGCCCTAAATCTGAAGGTTTGCATTCTCGACGCGAGAGTGAGTTCTCAGGAGAATTCCCGCAGGTTGCATCGGCGGGGGCATTGGATGAAGAATCAGTGACCTCTGGCGGCCCCTCACATTACACTCCGGTTGAAGAAGCCGATTCTAGACCGTACGGATTTGTTGAAAAAGACGCTCAGGAGGCGGAGGCCGGTACCGATTGGTTGCAGATCGCTTCAATCACCGGAATCGTAGTGACCTTGTTGGCGAGTATTGGCCTGGGGGTGTATTGGCTTCGCCCAGGCAATGCGGACCAGCTGTACCAGTCAATTCAGGAGGCAGTAGACAGCGGTGACGAAGTTCGGCTGAGCGCTGCCAAGGGAGAGATTGACACGTTCCTCAGTCGCTTCGGTGAAGATGAAAGGGCACTTGAGGTCGAAGCACTGCGTGATGAAATCGAGCTGTCGCGCTGGACACGCGTTTTGCAGCGTAGAGCCGCGCGGTCAGGAGGTGAAGCGAATATGTCAGCGATCGAGCAGGCATTTCTCGAGTGCATGCAACTGAGACAACGAGCGCCCGATGTAGCTGAACCCCACATGCGAGCTTTTTTGGCGGTTTACGGTCCCCTCAAAGATCTACCACCGCGTGAGAAACGGTATGTCGAACTGGTCGATTTTGCGTTGCGTATTGGCGAGCGGCAAGTCGCCGAAGATGAGCCTCCAGCAGCCGACGAACTTGAAAAATTGATTCAATCGGCAGATAGGTCGCTCAGTGGCGAAGAGCTCAGTGAGTATTACAAAGATCTAATGACGCTCTACGGCGATAAAGAGTGGGCGAGTGAACAAATTACGCGTTTGAGGCGTAAGCTGCAGGAGGAGTAGTGGGGAATACCGGCCAATTCACCGACTGCAACGATGCTCACCCGAGGGACGGCATGAATTGACCGTATCGTAACGCTGGCTCGGGTGGTCTTTTCCCTCAATGAACCCAGCGCTGAGCTTGCGTGCGTCTCCTGCTATCGCGGAAAACCTGCCAGTGTCGATACCGCTCCTTTGCTGTTCGAGTTCTTTTGACGGTGGCGGAAGCGAGCGACAACTCTGGCAACTCGCAAGCGGCATATCGCGGCGTGCCTTTTCCCCGAGTGTGTATTTGCTTCATCGTCGTGGGCCCTATCTTGATCGCTTGGACTGCAATACGCCCGTCTACGATTACTTCTCCTCGCACCAAGAATCGCTGCTCAACAAGATTCCGGGCCAGATACACCGGCGGCAGGTGGCTCATTTGACAGCAACGTTGGAAAGAGCGAGAACCCAAGTAGTATACGATCGGACCTATCACCTTACGTTACTTACGGCCCCGGCGTGTCGGTCTGCAAAGGTTGCTCGCGTGTCCGTCATCGTTAGCCCGCCCAGCCAAGATTTTGAAAACGCCACCGAACGTTTCAAGTGGCAGAAACGCCGACAGCTGCGTGCCGCCTATGCTGATCCGAAATCGCTCGCGTTGGCTGTCAGCGATGCGGTTGCGAGAGACGCTGAGAATTACTTCCGATTGCCAGCAGGAACGGTCAGAGTCGTTCCTAGTCCGATCGATATTGAGTCGGTTGGCAAGCAAGCGACCGAAGCTTTACCCGAAGTAATAAAGCAAGCGATCGCACCCGAGCAGTGGGGCAGGACGTTTTGCGTCGTTGGACGAATGTCTGCCGAAAAGGGGCAGAGGCTTGCGATTGCCGCGCTGGCGAAGTTAGTACACAGGGTGCCCGATGCTCGGCTGATCCTGGTAGGTGACGGACCAATGCGTCAATCGCTTATTCAACAAGCCGAACAGCTAGGCGTTTCAGCGAACGTCGTAATGCCGGGCTTTGTGGCAAACCCCTACCCGATCATTCAACGATCTGCTGGCGCAATTGTTCCCAGCCAATACGAAGGTTTGCCAAACGTGATATTGGAGGCCTTCGTTCTTGGGACGCCTGTAATTGCGACGAAGTGCAGCGAGTCGGTTGAAGGGTTGTTGGATGAGCAACGCGGCACGCTGGTTAAACAGAATGATTCGGAACAACTTCAACAAGCGATGGCTCGACTGATTGAGCAAACCAGAGACAGTCCTGAGGTCATCCGCCACCAAACCGATTTGGCGCGAGGCTACGTCAAAGAACGGCATAGCCTGGTTTCCTGGCTGGTGACGATGGAAGACCTTCTGAAAGAGCAACACGATCGCTTTCAGGCGCTCAACTCCGCTGGGAGTGGCGATGGCTGACTCGTCGGGAAAAATGCAGGATGTAGACCAAGCGTCGCGGACTGCCGAGAAAACACAGCGGCCAGACGGTACTGAGGGTGGGCGTACGGCGGTCAACCTGGCAGTTGTCTCCTTGGCTAGCTTGCTGCAGCTAATAATCCAGTTTGCGATCACCGGTGTAACGGCAAGTCTATACGGTAGCAAAGCACCCGCAGATGCACTCTACGCCGCGCTTGCACTGCCAACATTTGTTACAGCAGTGCTGAGCGGCTCCCTGTCCTACATCTTGATTCCCGATCTGGTCGCCAAGTTCGAAGCAGACGCAGATGGCAAAGCGGCTTGGGGGCTAGCTTCTTTCGTGGGGCTGGTTGTTTCGATTGCCGGCATCGTGGCCGGCATCTTTTTGTTTGGACTGGCGGGGCCACTTGTTGACTACTGCTATCCAAACTTGAAGTCCCCGAAAACAGCATATACATGCTTGGAGATTCTAAGCGTTCAAGTATTTCTGACGGGGTTGGTAAGCTGGACGACGGCGGTGCACCACAGTCGGCAGGGATTCATGTGGCCAGCGCTGGGGGGAATCTTGGGCGTAACGTGCTCGTTGTTGCTAGTAGTCTTTGCAGGGCAACGGAGTGTGTCTGTGATCGCCTGGGCCATCAACCTTGGTTCGGTAGTTAGCGTGGTCGTGCAGTTGTTACCGATTGCAGGAAAGATAGCGTGGCCGGTAGCTGACATTGCCAACATTGCGAAACTCTGTCGCGTGTTCTGGCCGCTCATTCTGGGAACCTTTTATCTACGGATCGAACCGGTAGTCGACAAGCTGTTGGCCGACAGACTGGGAGATGAGGGTGCAGTTGCCCATGTGAATTACAGTCAGCGGATCATGATGGCACTGCTGACCGTTGGAACCAGCAGCCTGTCATTGGTGGTATTTCCTCAACTTGCAAAGCAGTTTGCGGCGGGAGGCAAGATCGGATTTGCAAAGCACTTTGCACTGGCCTTGCAACGGATGTGGCTGATCATCGTTCCGATCGCGATCGGCGTTAGCTGTTTCGCGCTCCCAATTGTTCGCGATCTGCTTGAGAGAAAACAGTTCACATCCGAAGACACGTATGTAGTGGGATGGTTGATTGTCCTTTCCATGGGCATGTTCGTCGGTGCAAGTTTGGGGGAGTTGCTTGCGAGGGCCTTCTATGTGATGGAAGATACGCTGACGCCTACGTTGGTCGGAGCAATAGCGTTAACGATCGGGTTTGCCTTCCGCTTTGCGCTCATCGATTCCTGGGGCATCTGGGCGATTGCCGCTGGGGTATCCGTCTACTTTCTCTTGTCCGCAGCCGTAATGCTGTGGATGTTACGTAGAAAAGTAGGCACCGGCGTGCTGGAGGGTTCGTTTCGTCAGGTTCGTGATGCTGTAATTGCTTCACTAGTTGCCTGCGGAGTTTGTGCGGGAGTGTACGCGACTAAAATAGGAACGACTTGGTTGGCGGGACCTATCGGTGGGATTGCCTATTGGGTTGTGCTGATGCTGTTGAAGAATGAGGCGGCGCTACAGATTCGCCACGAGATTGCATCGCGGCTTCGGCGATAGTCGCGTGCATTGTGAGTTCGGTATGTGATGGAAGATGACATGGCGGAAGTCAAAACAATAGATTGTGCGGGAATGTCCGCACCATCGATTGCTGAGGGGCTGGCAAGCGTCCAGCCGGAGCAGACAGTCAGACTCGTCGGGGGAACCGATGGATTGGCTGGCGTTGGCAGCGGGGCGTGGAACGCTGAACGACTGGAGGTCGATTTTAGCCTGGGCGACTTTGCGTTTATGTTGACCGATGGCACGCTCGCT
>DNPC01000701.1 GCA_003501565.1 Planctomycetaceae bacterium
GGCTCGCATGTTCAAACAAGTCGGCGGCGCGTGTGTGCTGACCAGTTTGACAACGTTCGTTGGATTCGCATCACTGGTTATGGTGCCATCCAATACGATTCGTCAGTTTGGGTTTTCGACGGCCGCGGGTGTGGCAAGTGCGCTTCTGCTATCAGTTTTGTTGATTCCGATCTTCCTACAGTGGTTGCACAATCGAGGCAAAGCGATCGCGGGCCAAGCGGTCGCGTCCGCCTCGGCTGAACGGATTGCGGGATGCTGCTTGGGATGGGCACTGGCGCGCCCAAAGACGGTCGTGCTCTTGACGATTTGCCTCCTTGTCGTTTGCGCAATCAGAAGCACCGGACTGACACTCGACCCTGACCTTACCAAGCGATTTTCCAAGCGTCACCAAGCTTCAACCAGTGCGGATTTCTTTATCGAGCGTTTTGGCGGTTTCAATTCACTCGAATTTGTGATCACAGGCCCACGAGAGCATACTTTTGCACCAGACAGCCTACGGGCCATGTTGCACTTTGGCGAACTATGCAAGCAGGAGCCGACCGTAAAGAGCGTTGTAAGTGTTGCCGAGGTCATTCGCGAATTCCTGACCCGGCTCAAACCCTACGACAATTCCGATGGTGTGCCAGAGAGTGTGAAACACACCAGCGCGGTGATTGGCTTGCTAGGTTCGGCCGACTCCGCTGGACTGAGCGCACTACTGCCGGACGGTCATGACGAGACACGCATCTTGATCCAAGTCGAAGAAACCTCTTACATGAAGCTGCTTGAGCTTTCCGAGAAGCTCGACCAACACGCCCAGACCGCTTTCGGTGGCAGGCTTAGCTACTCCGAAAAAGGTGCCGCACCGCTGGTTGGTCGCGCCGTTCGCGAAATAATCCGCGGACACTTGGACGGGTTCATTTTCTGCTTTACTGCGATCATCGTGTTGATTGTCGTTGGCATCCGCTCTTGGCAACTGGGATGGATTTCAATCATTCCCAACTTGCTGCCTTTGCTGACCCTCGGTGGTTTGATATCCCTGTCCTACGAGAGTGTCGATAGCGACATTTTGGCGGTGGCCACGCTAGGTCTTGGGTTGGCGGTTGACGACACAATTCACTTCATGTCACGCTTTAAGATCGAGCTTTCGCGAGGCGTTGATGTGGCAGAGGCACTCGTTTGTACAATGCGACATACCGGCGTAGCGATCATACGAACCACGTTAATTCTCTCACTTGGCTTTCTTCCCTTTGCGCTCTCGGGCTATTGGTCCATTCGCATGCTTGGCACTTATTTGGTCGGAGTACTGTTTGCTGCATTGCTGGCAGACCTGCTTGTACTGCCCGCTCTGCTGAAGATTGCCTACCGCGTGCGGCCTTCAACGCCCAAAACCGCTGACTAACGCGCACAACTGTTACAAACGTTCACGTCTACCGCGTTTCTGGCGTGGGTAAACGCAGCGAGTAAAGTTCGCTGGCGCTCGAAGGGATGAAGATGTGATACGTTTCCAGTATGCAAATCAATGCGCTCATTTCGACGCTCCCTATGCGGAGCACTTCACGTCTGGCTGGACGCGGAGACAACAGTCTACGGCAAGCCGAACCGGCAACACCGAGGCCGCGCGCAATTGAAGATAAAGTTGAGTTTTCCGAGGAAGCTCAAATCAAACTTGCTGGCAGCACTTCTGGACAAGAAGCCGACGCAGAGCAAACTGAGCCGTTCGAAGGCCTGCCTGGACGCGAAAATCGCACGGAACCTAAAGAGCAACAAGCCGGCCGAAGTACGAACAAGGCCGATGGCTCTCAAGCAGCTAAGAAAGCGGAATCGGCTAAGCCACCAAAGCTTGACGCGGAACTCACGCCGGAAGAACTCGAGCAAGTGAAGAAGTTAGCTGCTCGGGATCGCGAAGTTCGTGCTCATGAGCAGGCCCACTTAGCAACGGCCGGACAGTATGCTCGCGGCGGCCCTACCTACAGTTATCAACAGGGGCCGGATGGAAAGCGCTATGCTATCGGTGGCGAAGTGCAGATAGACACTTCTCCTGTTGACGGTGATCCGAAGGCAACAGCTCAAAAGGCGCGGGTTGTGCGAGCCGCCGCGCTAGCACCGGCCCAACCGTCTGCTCAAGATTTACGCGTTGCTGCAGCCGCGACGCAGATGGAACAACAGGCTCTAGCTGAGCTTCGCCAGCAGTTGCAGAGCAAAGCCCTAGGCAATAATCAGAATCCCTACGCCAAAAGTGTGCCGCTTTCCGGGACACGTCTGAACGTGGTAGCCTAGTCTAGGCCACTTATCTGAAGTAGGTAGAGCGCTCAGACTCCTACGCTTCGTCGCTCACACCGGTTAACTGCTGACACTCACGCAGGTCGGCTGCGGTCAAGCCATTTGGATGCGCCACGCGAAAAGAGCTTGGCAGCCGCGTCGGCGGCGTGTGTGGTACTCAAGTGAGCTGCCAAGAGCGTGGCAGCGCCGGCTGGACCCGCCAAGACGGCTCCTACCGAAGCGGCCGTCACCGCACCACTGGTCCGTGCAAGTCGACGCGAGCTGGTCGCCGACGCACCTAAGTGACAAGAAACTAGCAGAGCGGACGCTTCGACTCCGTCAGCCAACAGCGCCGCAGGATGCAGCTTCGTTGCGGAGCGAAATGCCCACTTGGCTCCAATGCGAGAACTAGCGGCAGCTGCGACTTTGGATGCCATCGATAGTGCCGATGACACCACTTGTTCACTCATTTCAATTTGTTCGCTAGATGGCCGCCCAGTCGAGCAGTAAACCGCGAAGTGCTCACAATTGTTTTCGATCAGATTGTAGCGAGCCGGCCCAATCATAGATTCCGCCGTCTGGACGATTTCATCAACCCGGCGAGCCCCAAGATGCTGCTTTGTATGTATTTCCGCACCGCCTGCAAAGTCATCGATGCTGTCACGGCGAATGCAGAATGACTGATCTTGATTGTCGATGGTGAGTCGTCCACCGTCACTTGCTACCAAATGCACCACTGTGCCGTCGCCCATGTCGATCCCATGGTGTTGGAAACGAATGCGGCCAGCGCGACAGTTAACAAATATGTTATCTCCGCGTGCCATGAGAATCTCCCATATTCAGGCTATCTCGCGCCTGCGTTGGCACGAACGGTAGGATTTAGGCGTAAGTTCGGGGGAATGCGCCGCGAAGTAATTCGAGAGATTTCGGAATTGCTTGGCGATAATCCTCCATGCCTTCAAATTCGAGCGAAATGTAGCCTCGATAATTGTGTTTGTTCAATATTTGGCCGATTCGCTGGTAGTCGAGATCCAGTGAGTACCATTGGCCGCCCCCATAATATGTCTTGGCTTGAACGAAACAAGTTTTGGGCGCTATTTTCTCCAGTCGATCATAGGGTTCTTCCAAGAAATTCCCTGTGTCGGTCGTAATCTGAAGCCAAGGTGAATCGACTGAATCGACGATCCGCAAGATGCCCTCCGGCGTCAGCCCAAGTCCCCAGTGATTTTCAAGCGCCAGAACCACCCCGCACTTTTCCGCGGTTGGCAGACACGCCTCGAGAGCCTCAATAACCCATGGATAAGCGTCCTCGTCCGTGTAGCCTGGCAGCGGCTTTTCGATACCGCGGGCTTCCATCAGTGCGTCAAAGCTGCCCGACGTGCCCCAACGTCCAGTATTAACGCGCATTGTCGGGATGCCAAGTTTGTAGGCGATTTCGATTTGGCCAATTGTCCGGTCAACATTCTCCTTGCGTTTTTGCCGATCTGGTGTCACAAATCCCTGGTGCGTCGACATGCCTACTAGCGGCATCCCAAGCTTCAGCGCCTGCCGTTTGTAGGACATCATCTTGGCATGACTCAGCAATTCGTTTTGTTCCAGTTGGTAAAGCAACAGCTCGACACCATCAAACCCAAATTCGTCGGCCAGATCGATGCACTTGCCAAAATCGCGAAACGCATCGTTGCGGAAGCGCCATAGCGAGTATGTTGACAATACAATTGGATGCGTCTTGCGTCGCCCATCTTGACCGGTTGTGGACACATCTTGTCCGCGAGTCGTTGCGGCCGCCAGTGGTACCAGTGCACCTGCGCCAAATGCGGTCAACATTCGTCGACGATTGTATGTTGAAGCTGTTGGATCTTTTGCGGCAGATTCTTTTGCGCAAGAGTGCGGTGCGGTAATGTTGTTCGAGTTCTGCATCAATCAACCGTTGGTATGTGAATGTCGTTCCTAGGAAGCGTTCTATTCTAATGTGTAGCGGTAACAATGACTTTGGGTGAGAACTTGCTAGCGTTCAGTCTGCCAGAGAATTTGTCTGCATGGGTGTAGGAGTGTTGAACTGGCTTCGTGCATACCCACGTTTTACCACCCGTTTCCAAACATCGGAGCGCCTCAAGTCGCTAAAATGGGGAGTTCGAATCTACGCTCGCTGATTGACACCTTTTGAACCTGCAGACGCAGGTAACCGCGGAGGCCATCGATGCTCAGTTCCCGACGCACCATGAAACTCTTACTAGCGCTGTGCTTTGGCGTAAGCTACTGGGCGATTGGCCTAGCAGATGGATTACGTGCCAAACAACCCAACATCTTGTTCGTCTTTTCGGATGACCACTCTCCCCGCGCAATTGGAGCCTATGGATCCAAGATCAATGAGACGCCGAACTTGGATCGAATCGCCACCGAGGGAGCGGTCTTCCGAAACTCCTTTTGTGCTAACTCAATCTGTGGGCCGTCACGCGCATGCATCCTGACTGGAAAACACAGCCATATCAATGGGTTTCTTCGAAACGGCAATAAGTTTGATGGCACTCAGGTTACTTTCCCTAAATTGCTTCAGGACGTTGGATATCAAACAGCGATTATCGGCAAATGGCACCTTTCGACGGATCCGACGGGCTTTGACCATTGGGAAGTACTTCCAGGCCAAGGTAGCTATTACAACCCAGATTTCTTGCAGATGGACGGCAAGCGCAAACGTTACGAAGGATACTGCACCGACATCATCACGGAAAACGCTCTCGATTGGTTGAAGGAAACACGTGATCCCAACAAACCATTCATGCTGATGTGTCAACATAAGGCACCACACCGTAACTGGTCGCCACCTCCCCGATACTATGACTTGTACGCGAACAAGGATATTCCTGAACCCGATTCGTTGCTGGATGACTACTCAGGTCGCAGTGAGCTGCTCAAAGAAAACGAGATGTCGATCCAGAACCATTTCCACTGGGGACACGACATGAAGTTCCGTGGGGAAAATGTCCTCACACAGTACTTCCAGTCACGTCATGCGAACGGCGAGTACCGCAGGATGACCGATACACAAAAAGCCGCATGGGACGCCGCATATGAGCCACGTAACCAAGAGTTCATCGCTGCGGTTCAAGCTGGGAAACTATCCGATGAAGACGTTGTTCGCTGGAAATACCAACGTTACATCAAAGACTATCTCCGCTGCGTTCAAGCGGTGGACGACAGCGTCGGTAGCTTGCTTGAGTATCTAGACGAAGAAGGTCTGGCCGAAGATACCATCGTGATATATAGCTCCGACCAAGGATTCTATCTTGGTGAGCATGGATGGTATGACAAACGCTGGATGTTTGAGGAATCGCTGCTGATGCCATTCCTGATTCGTTGGCCTGGCGTCATTAAGCCTGGGGTCGACTCTCAGGCACTTATCCAGAATATCGATTACGCACCGACTTTCCTTGACCTTGCCGGTGCAGAAATTCCCGCGGCGATTCAAGGCCGTAGTTTAGTTCCACTGCTGAAGGCACAGGGCGAACCGTCAGCCTCATGGCGAGATGCAATCTACTATGCCTACTACGAAAATGCTGCAGTGCACAACGTGCCAGTCCACGATGGCGTGCGGACGGGCCGGTACAAACTGATGTTCTTCCCACGGACGCGAGAGTGGAATCTATTCGATCTCAAGAATGATCCCCAAGAAATGCAATCCGTCCATTCCGACCCAGATTACGCGAACATTCTGACGGCAATGCAGCAGCGTTACCAGGATTTACGTCAATTCTACGACGTGAACTCAGCCACAATTCCGGCGACGCGCGGCGATGAAAAGTGGTGGCGAGAACGTGACGCCCAGCTGACACGCAATGCAAGAAAGGGCGATGTCGATCTCGCGTTTATCGGAGACTCCATTACTCAAGGCTGGGAGGGAGCAGGTAAGAAAGTTTGGGAAGAGTTTTACGCCGACCGCAAGGCAATCAATCTTGGAATCGGCGGAGATCGCACCGAGCATGTAATCTGGCGACTGACCCATGGAAACCTAGGAAAAATCAAACCCAAAGTGGCGGTGCTCATGATTGGGACCAATAACACCGGGCACTTTGATCAAGACCCCGACGAAGTGGCGGCGGGTGTCGCAAGTATTCTTGAAATACTAGAAGAACGCCTACCAACTACGCGGGTCGTCCTGCACGGCATCTTTCCACGCGGAGCAAATCGGTTTGATGCGAAACGTCTCAACAATATCGCCATCAACCAGCGAATCCGAAGGTTGGCCGATGGTGACAAGGTAAGGTTCGTCGAGATCGGTGATGAATTCCTGGCAGACGATGGCCAACTCTCTAAACAGATTATGCCGGACCTACTACATCTCAATGAACGCGGTTACCGACTGTGGGCTGATGCTCTGGAACCAACACTAAAAGAGCTGGGACTCTAAGCTGAAGCGACGCGTCCGCTACTGGGAACATTTCGGTTCACCAATAGCCCGAATATGAGGAACTACCGGCGGCAAACTCCGGCCCCAGGAGCTGCCGCCGATTCTTACACGACGTGTCATGATCGATTTGACGTTGTAGTCTAATCGTGGAACACAACAGTTACTCGCCTCGTTTTCGTCGGCGAATAGCCGTGCGTTACGGATTCTCACCCCTTCAAACTCTCGGGGGCCAATTCACTGGCTGATGGGCTACTGGGCGATCGATTCAAGGCGTTTGACCAGATTCGGAATGTAGCTCTTATACCGCGATGCCTTTGGTGCCATTTCGCTCCGACCATCGAGCGCAGTGCCTAGTTCCGATCGAGTAGGCTTGCACCAGTCGAGGCTGTTCATGGCAGTCATGACAACGAACATATCGTCAGCTGAGGCCAGAGCGGTAAGCAATTCCATGGCCACCGCACGTTCGGCCTGGTTGCCGAATCGTGCCATCGTCTCCGCAGCAATCGCTTGGACGTAAGGCGAAGTATCGCCCATCATGCCGCGGGCCGACGCGACAATTCGATCCGTGTTTTTGCCCTGCATGCCACGGATCAGCAAACCGTTTGCAACCCAGAATCGCTTGATCGCGCTGGGGCTGACTTGGTGCTTCAACAGGTCTTTTAGGCTCCCGGCAGCCGGTCGCGTGGCCAGGTCAGCCACTTCGTAAATCTGCTCGAGGGGATAACGCTCGCTGTCTTGCGCCAGATCGTAAGGCGAACCGCCATCTGCCAGTTGCAACATCAGACCTTCCGGGAAGAAACCGACATCGCGTACGCGGAACATCCAGTCACGCGTAGCGGTGCGCATACGCTCGAGCACATCTTTATGTTCAGGAGATTCAGCCAGGTTATTGACTTGGTACGGGTCGGCGTCAGTATCGTAAAGTTCTTCCGAAGGTTTTGGCGACCAGAAGAATGCCTGGGCAGGGTCTAGCTTTCCGGCGTCAAAAAGTTCTTTCCATACGCGCGTAGTGGGGGTCTTGAACATGTAATCCAGGTAGGCACCCTGAGGTCGCTGCGGGTAGAAATTCCGGATGTACATAAACTTGCTATCTCGGATCGCGCGGGACATGTCGTAGCGTTCATCCATGCGATCACGGAAACCGTAGATGTACTGCGGGTCCTCAGTTGCGTATGGCCCCAGGAATGCCTTTCCATGCAGATGCTCAGGAGGTTGCATACCACCCAAGCTCAGGACTGTCGGCATCAAATCCACGAAGCTCACCAGCCGATCGCTGGTTGAGCCAGCGGTGTATTGGCCTTCGACCAGGGATTGGTACTTCTGTGGCACTGAAACGATCAACGGCACATGTAGCCCACTTTGGTACAGCCAGCGTTTACCGCGGGGCATCCCCGAACCGTGGTCACCGTAGTAAAAGATGATGGTCGAGTCAGCCAATCCGTCTTCGCGGAGTTGATCCATGACCTCACCGACCTGCGTGTCCATCTCGGTCAGTTTGTCATAGTATTGAGCCCAATCCTGCCTAACCTCAGGTGTATCCGGATGATACGGAGGCACGAAGACTTCCGAAGCGTCGTGGATGGCTTTGTGTGGTCGCGTGCGAAGTTTGCTTTCATGGCTGATCGTGAAATTGAATACAGCAAAAAACGGCTGGTCACCATTGCGATTTCGCCAGTGAGCGTTCTTGCTAGATTCGTCCCAGAGCGTCTTTGGCTTGTGGAGGTTGTAATCTTCTTTGGAGTTGTTGGTGCAGTAATACCCCAGCTCACGCAGGACTTCTGGATACAGTTTTGCAACGTCCGGCAGGTGGACTTGGCTCCGCATATGTTGACCACCAAAGCTGGTTGGGAACATCCCGGAAATAATGGTCGTCCGCGCCGGAGCACACACTGGGGCATTCGACCAGCACGTCTTGTACTTCATGCCCGCTGCAGCCAGCGCATCGATGTTCGGCGTATCCGAATATTCATCCCCATAACAGCCAAGTTCTGGTCCGTTGTCTTCCGACGTTATCCATAGGATGTTTGGCAAATCGGCAGCTTGGGTCAGTCCTTGCCCCAGTCCGGTAGCCAAGCCAACAGCAAAGCTGACTGCAAGCGGGATTCGTTTCAGTAAATTTGTTATCATCGTTAGGCTCCTGGCCTCAGGATTGCACTGCCTTTGGTAGCAGTTGCAGACGTATTGAAGTCACCGATTTTGGGCCAACCAGCATACCAACATTGTCGGCATTAATGTGAATTAGGTGTGGGCACAAAACCAGTTACACGCGTCAGAGGGTAGCGTTATTAGGCTTCGTGGATGCTCAGCACATCGGCGTGAATCACTTCGCTGTATGATCGACGGCCCAGAGTGGAGGAAATTGCTTCGGATTTCAGGCCCTTGATGCAGTCGAGATCTGCGGCAGAGTAATTAACGAGACCGCGACCAATCTCTTCTCCGGACACATCGCAGATACTTACGACTGCACCAGGAGAGAACCGACCGTCGACTTTCTGTACTCCGATTGCTAGCAGGCTATTTCCGCCTTTTAGCAAAGCACGGCACGCACCGTTGTCGATCACCAACGTACCTGCCGGTTGGGCTGTCTCGATCCAACGCTTGCGTGGTGAAAGTGCTGGAAGGCACGGCGAGAAATAAGTGCCCAGCCGCTCGCCGGCAATCAATCGCTCGAGCACATCTGGGACGCGTCCTCCGGCGATTGCTACCGCCGAACCGCCTCGAGTTGCCAGCTGTGCCGCCCGCAGTTTGCTACCCATACCACCTTTGCCGACCGTCGACTTGCGTGTCGCGGCCATGGCAAACGTTGATTCATCGAAGCTCTCAATTTCGCGGAGGATGGCTGCGCCAGGTAGATCAGGATCGCGGTCAAAGACGCCTTCGACATCACTCAAGATGACCAGTGCGGTTTGCCCAACGACGCCTGCCACCGAGGCTGCAAGACGGTCGTTATCACCAAAAGTAGTCTGCAGCTCCTCAACGGCTACGCTGTCGTTCTCATTAATGATCGGCACGACGCCCAATTCGAGCAACGAACTAAGTGTGTTGCGAACATGCAGATAACGCGTCCGATCGTCCAGATCTTCGGCGGTCAACAGGATCTGTCCCGCGTGCAGCTCATGTGACGACAAAAAGCTCTCATAGAATTGAATGAGCTGCGCCTGGCCGACAGCGGCGACGGCCT
>DNPC01000196.1 GCA_003501565.1 Planctomycetaceae bacterium
GGGCCGGTAAATTGTTGCAGCGGTGCTGGGCGTTGGACACGATCTGCAATCGGTGCAGCGGCCGACGTGGGAATGACCGGCCATGCTGATCGCGGTTGATGGCTGCCGGCCAGAACACCTCTTCCGACTTCGGGTTGGCGAGGCGTCCAGACTGTCTTGAACTGGGATGAATTACTCAAAATCACATCTCGTGAGCCGACCAATTCTTTGCCGTTTTCGTGCGTCGATTTCACCATAACGATAACTCGGTCTGCTCTCGGGCTCACGCCTGATCGCCACGGCAATTGCAAGTGGATGCCCTGTCGAGCGCCAATCGGTTCGGTCTTGGCAGCTACTTCCGCCTCCGAAAATTTTCGATAGCCAATGGTCGCTTGCGACTGGGGCAAGGAAGGATCCAGAATCAACACCGTCAGCTGGGCTTTTAGTGGAATAAACTGTCCGCTGACGTTCTTTGGCTTAAGCACGATCATGACCCCATCGTCGCCTTCGTTTTCATCCATATCGACCGACCGGGTCATTGTGGGATGAAATGCCAGTTCCACAATTCGAAAATCGGTAACACGCTCTCGCGGCGGCACTTCAGCCGGGCGCACTGCTGAGTTCAGCGACGCCAGTCGCTCCGGGGCATCATCGCTAGACGAGTGCGAAGCCATCATCGAAGGTACTTCGATGCGACTGAGATTTAGTTCCAGGTCATCTTCTGGGGCTATCGATCCATCTTGCGGAAGTACACTAACCGGGGGTGGCGATCCGTAGTCGATGGTTGGCGGCGTCAAATCGTCGAGAGGCACATCGCCCATATCGTTGAACTCGCCATCATCGAATCCACCTTCCGGGGCCGAGGGGAGTTGCTGCGGAGCGATTGAGTTTGCTTCCGAAGGATCAGCGACCGATGGAGGCGTAAACTCAGGTGTCGTTCGCGATCGTTGGCTACCGCTGCCGAATCCCCCCAAGAGCGAGGACGTTTTGGGAGTTTCTCGTTCGAGTTGCCGCTGGGCGTGTGCAAGACGCTGTTGAAGCGCTGCATTTTCTTGTTCGAGACGCCGGTACTGATAGTCGTATTCGTAACACTGGTCTTCCAGATCACGAATCTCTGCAGCCATGGTTTCGATATAGACCTCATCCTTGGCTCTTCCACGGCAGCCCGACTGCGCAGCCGCAAACAACAACATCAGTGCTGTGAAGATCAGCGGGGTTTTCGAAACTGTCCGCAAGGCATTCAGCGAAATGACTCCGTGGTCCGCCCGAAACGATCGTCCGCTCCGGCCAGTGGTCCTTAAAATCTGAGCGGACAAAAACATTGCCGCATTTTCGAACTTCTCCTAAAGACTCTGCTTGCGTTTACCGAACGCGACGCCAGCGAGTCAATATCGATCAATGCGCGGAGGCATGTTTGTTTTGCTAGCGATGTGCGATCGCCGCAGCGCTGAGCTTCACTTAGGGAGTGACGATCCTATGGCTACGATGAGCCCTAGTTGGTGCTACCCCCGGGACAACTCGTCCGTGGCGCTGTCCCCTGCCGCGAGGGAAAGATGGGTAACGGCCAGCGTTCGAAGCCCAAGCTAGCGTTGCGCTTCAAGTTGGTTTGGCGGTATTGGAACTTGCCGGCGGTTGGCTAGAGAGAATTCCTGCCGTGACCAGCGGCGGACAGCCGACTCCCGCGAACAAAGGACAGATCGCAATGTGCAGCCCACGCGCTGCCCAGCGTAGCTATTGACGACAGATAGCGTAGCTACTGGCGCGATAGACAGCTTCGCTACTGGCGATAGGCAGGTGTTTTTGCGGGACCGTTATGCAATGCATGCCGGAAGGGTAGACCATAAATGCAACTGAGCCGATGAACAGCTAGGTTCATCGGCTCAGTGCGATTCGCTTTTTAAGGTACTCTATCAAGTACCCTGTACTGAACTAGCTTAGGCAGCTGGATCAGGAGCTGGAGCAGCAGGAGCTTCTGCAGGTGCAGCGCTTTCTTCGATTACAGTTCCACTATCAACAGTGGTGCTGCAGTTCGGGCAGCCAGGAACGGTGCTCATGACTGTTCCGCCACAAGGAGAACTTCCGCAAGGAGATCCACAAGGCGTAGCACATGGAGAACCACATGGCGAAGCAGTTTCGCAACCACAAGGGCTAGCAGCAACGGTAGCACATCCGCCACAAGCCGGTGCAGCAGTTTCGCAGCCGCAAGCTGGAGCAGGTGCTGCACAGCCACAGCTAGGAGCAGGCTCGCAGCAAGTAGGAGCAGGCTCACAGCAAGCTGGCTCAGGCTCACCACAGCAGCTAGAACGACGAGCACGAAGACGTGCTAGCAAACCACCACTGCAACGATCACGGCCACCGAACAACTTCTTACGACCACCGCAAGCTGGTTCTGGCTCGCAGCAAACTGGTTCTGGCGTGCAGCACTCTACAACAGCTTCACCGCAGCAGTCAGATGCACCACCGCAACGAGAAGCGCCAAGTCGGGAGAACAGACCGCCACGGCCTGAGCAGCTGCTCGCGCCGGCACAAGTTTGTCCACCACAACGGTTACGCAAGCCAGCTTCAGCCTCTTGCGACGTGAAACCTGCGGAAAGTAGCATGGCTAGGCCAGCAATGCCCGCAACGAAAACTCGATTCATCGGAAACCTCCAAATCACCAAACGGTTTTTCGACAGACCAACCATTGGTCTGCCTGACGGGACATCGCCCAATTCAAAACTTCAAAATGTCGCCCAACAGCCGTCGCGTTATCACGCTGGCTGAGTTTGCCGATTAACCAGATCATTCAGATCAAGGGGAATAGGCAAAATCGGCTAGATGGTCGATAGAATATCGGCCTGACACCGACTGTCAACAGGCCAAGCGTCGCTCGCTAAGGGGCAGCGGCCGACTGTTAATCGGCTGTAAACGCGCCCTAGTGGGGAAGGATGCCGCATGTTCGCAATGTAGCTCTTCCGTCCCCGCAACTGCCAAAGGCTTCCAAATCGGAATCAGCTGCGCAGAATACCGCATTTGCCTAAGCTTTCCATAGCCCTTGCTAGCAAAAACCACCGATCTACCCAAAGTGGTATCCGATTCGAACGTACGAGCTGAGATTCCGCTAGGTTTTACGTCGGAATAAGGAGCTTGGGCTTGGTTTAACCCGGACTATGCACGTAGGCCGCTAACAAGGTCGAAACCAATCCTGCCCCAGCGGCGCAAGTGCCTTCCACACGCGAATTCGCATTGTGACGCCAGAGCCGGCAGCGACGTTTCGACTGAAGTTACAACAGTGAATGCACTTATTTGGTTCGGCCTACGTTCCAGATGCATTATCCCGGCTCAAGCAGCCCAAATGCGACGGATTGCCTCATCGCCCGACGGATGCTCGCCAATGAGCCCGGCGGATGCTCGCCAATGAGCCCGTTGGCGCTCAGCACACAGACAACCTACATAAATCGACAGGCAGGCAGCCTGTAAGACGCCTACACTTTTCCAGGACGGAGTCAGTCATGGCAAAGCGGAGCTTTGCAAATAAGCGTGTAATCCTGACCGGAGCCAGCAGCGGAATTGGCTGGTACATCGCTTCGATGTTAGTTCGCGCTGGTGCCTACGTCGTGATCACAGGTCGTCGCGCCGAACGGCTGGAAGACCTGCGTCGGTCATTCGGGAATCCAAGCAAACGGCTGATCGCCGTTCCTGGCGACATTTCTGATCCCCAGCATCGCCGCAAGCTGATCGATACCGCGGTCCAGCAGCTCGGTGGCATCGATATCGTGATCAACAATGCGGGCGTTGGAGCGATTGGGAACTTTGAATCGGCGTCAGAGGAGCGGCTGCGTGGGGTCTTCGAAGTCGACTTTTTCGGAGCCACGGAGCTTACCCGCCTAGCCCTGCCTTACCTAACGAAGGGCGACGAGCCGGCAGTGTGCGTTGTTTCGAGCGTCTTGGGGCACCGTGCCGTACCGGCCAAGAGCGAGTACTGTGCGGCCAAATTTGCACTTCGCGGCTGGAGTGAGTCGTTGCGAGTGGAGCTGAAACCGAAAGGGATCGACGTCGTTTCCATTTCGCCCAGCACCACCGACAGCGAATTCTTCGATTCACTGGTCGAGACAGACCCCGCTCAAAAGAGCCGTAGCATCGGCAAACAACCGGCTGAACGCGTAGCCAAAAGCGTGGTATCGGCGCTTCGCCGGCGCAAACGCGACATGGTGCTATCCGCCGGCGGCAAGGCACTAGTCTGGCTAGGGCGCCTCGCCCCGAACTTCACCGACCGCATGCTAATGCAGTACGCGACGTGAGCTGACATTCGCTGAGCTCCTTTTTTTGGTAACTCGTGTCTTCTTCCTGCACTCCAATCAGTCTGTCGATCAGCCGCTGGCGTTAGCCACGGTTACCACGTCCGCCCTGACGTGTTGTAGTTAAGCCAAATTCAGGCCACAGATGAACGCAGATAGACACAGATAGCGACAATTACTGAGCGCTAAGGTTTTGTCGCGGCAGCTCCTTTTTTGGTAACTCGTGTCCTCTTCCTGCACTCCAATCAGTCTGTTGATCAGCCGCTGGCGTTAGCCACCGTTACTACGTCCGCCCTGACGTGTTGTAGTGAAGCTATATTCAGGCCACGGATGAACGCAGATAGACACAGATAGCGGCAATTGTTGCGCACTGAGGTTTGGTCGCGGCAGCTCTTGTTTGGTAATTCGTGTCTTCTTCTTAGCACTCCAATCAGTCTGTCGATCAGCCGCTGGCGTTAGCCACGGTTACTACATCCGACCTGACGTACCAATAGCTCGCCTACGAAAAATGCCTCGCGGCGAATCACTGCGAGGCATTCAGGTTGATTGTCAAACTCAGCATCGCTTCCGACGCTTAGTCTTCGTTCTTTGAAACTGGCACTTGAACTGGGGCAGCTGGCTTAAGGACACTGTGTTGAGAAGCGAGTTCGAAGCTCAAACCGAGCTTGGCGATCTCGTCCTCCAGGTCCGTTTTTACGAAGAGGCTGCCATCGAACTTGCCGCCGCCGCGTTGGTTGGGCTTCATATTGATGTTCACCAAGTGGACAGCCTTTGGCTTGTCGGATGGCTCAAATTCGACGTCGATGATATCAGAGCTGATTTCGAGGATCCGAAACGCTTCTTTCGCCTTCACAACCAGCCGCTTGGATACCTGTTGACCTTCTTCAACTGTTCCAAGCTTGAAATTGTCGACGCTGGTCTGAATTCCGTCCTTGCGAACGTTTGCTAGCAAGCGTAGTGGAACACTCGTGATCCGGCGATCGTTGGTATGCAGGACTAGTTGCTTGTGCAAGTCCCCGATTGGCGCATCGTCGGTAATCGTGGCTTTGATTTTATAGCGCACTTGCCCTCCGCCGCGTCCAGTCTCTTCAAAGTCGACTTTGACGAACTCGTTTGGACTGGTGATCTTCGTGAGTTGCCAATCGCTGCGTCCGGCATACACCAAATCCAAATCAAGCTGCTTGGGCTCGCCTTCGGTTACTTCGCCAAAGTTTGCTTCGCCTGGGTTGATGACGATGTCGCTACGAATGTAGCCTTTGACCCGCAACTGAATTTCTGTCCAAAAAGGTTTGTCGATAGAGACAGTTAGTGTGGCGGACTTATTGCCGGTGAACGTACCTGTGTTAAAACGGGCAAGGATGGTTCCAGTACCCCCCGGCGGTATCGTTTTTGTCTCGATGATAGGTGTCGTACAGCCGCAGCTGGCACGAACACTTCTCAGGTGGATCGCCTCGTCGAGCGGGTTGGTGATCACGAACCGGTGTTCGGTTTTTGCGGCTCGGGCAACGCTGCCAAAGTCGTGGCTGCGGGCATCGGTTGAAATCGC
>DNPC01000660.1 GCA_003501565.1 Planctomycetaceae bacterium
AAAATCACTCAAGATACACATATCGTTGAACCCACTTCGGGCAACACGGGTATCGCACTCGCATTTGTATGTGCTGCCAAAGGCTACAAACTCACGCTCACAATGCCTGAATCGATGTCCGTTGAGCGGCGTGCGCTGTTGCGGGCGATGGGAGCCAATTTGGTACTTACGCCGGCTGCCGAAGGCATGAAGGGAGCAATCAACCGCGCGGGTGAAATCCTGGAAGAGGATTCCAGTGCATTCATGCCGCAACAATTTGAGAATCCGGCGAACCCAGCCATTCACGAAAAGACAACAGGCCCCGAGATTTGGGAAGACAGCGACCACAAGATCGATGCCATAGTAGCCGGGGTAGGCACTGGGGGGACAATAACGGGTACAAGTCGATTCTTGAAAAGTGTAAACCCAGATTTTAAGACGATCGCGGTTGAACCGGTGCACAGTCCCGTTATAAGCGGTGGTCAGCCCGGCAAGCACCGAATTCAGGGAATCGGTGCAGGCTTCATCCCCGGCAACTTAGACACATCCTTGGTGGATGAAGTCATCAAGGTGGATGACGAAGATGCATTTGAATGGGGGAAGAAACTCGCCAAGAATGAAGGGATTGTCGCGGGCATCAGCAGCGGAGCCAACATGTGGGCTGCTGCACAGGTCGCCGCACGACCTGAGTTCAAGGGTAAACGGATCGTGACCATCATGTGCAGTTTGGGCGAACGCTATCTTTCCACACCACTCTTTGGTGACCTTGGCACTTAATCGCCGGGTTCTACCAGGAGGCCACGCTAGAATCGCGCCCTGAAACACAAGCTTTCCAGCCATTTCTACTTGTTAGGTTTCGCCTAGCAAGTCGAGTCGCTCGTTGGAAAAAAGGCACATCTGGACATCGGCCTCTTGGATAACAAATTATGAAAATCGGACTTCGCAACGGTTTGTATTTCATTTCGATCGCGTTGCTGATTGCCAGTTCTGCTCTGGCACTGCTTTGGTACGCTGAACTACCAGACAAAGTTGCGTCGCACTACAACGCGGCTGGTCAGCCCAACAGCTACAGCCCTCGGGGACTATTCGTCGGGCTGATGGTGGGGATCGAGTGGGCCGTCGGTTTGTTGATGCTGGGACTTGCCGCCGCACTGCCAAAGCTACCTACTCAGATGATCAACATCCCGAATCGGGATTATTGGCTGTCTGCGGAAAATCGCGCTGCGACGATTCTCGACACGCAAGTCTGTTTGCAAGTGCTTGCGATTGCTACGACGCTGTTTCTGGCGGTTCTCTTTCACGTCATTTGTCAAGCAAACGTTGATCAACAACCTCTCAACCCGACGTTGATGTGGGGCTTAACCGGTCTCTACATGACATTTGTCTTTGGCTTTGCGATCCGCTCATGGTGGGCCTACCGGCTCCCAAAGTAGCTCGGTACGCAATGTCGCTCCAGACTAGGTCGCCTAGCCGTAAACTCTTGCCAATTGGGGAGATAAAGCCCGCCACAGTTCGGCTGAGGGAAGGTTAAAAGTGCTTGAAACTCAGGTTGCGAGCACCTAGTATGGTCTAGAGTGGGGAGCCGGCGGAAAAGCCGCCAAGACTGATCGATGGCTGTGAGTGTAAATTGGCCACCCTAGTGCCTGCAGCACACAGCCCAAGATCCACCGCCGAGCGACTGCTTACTCAAGAGAGACCACCGTGGCATCACCCGAAGAACAGACTCTGATTGCGCGTTGCCTGGCGGCTGAGAACGGTGCTTGGGACGAGTTTGTGGGGCGATACATCCACTTAATTACACACGTTGTAAATTCTTGCTTGAAGGTTCGAGGCAGCCAATCACAACAACTTCGCGATGACTTAGTGGCGGAGGTGATGCTTGGAATTGTTGATAAGGATTTTCGTGTTCTCCGCCGGTTTCGTGGCCAAAGCACACTTTCAACCTATTTGGTAGTCGTCTCCCGACGAATCGCGATGCGTTCCATCTCGCGACAGATCGTGGCCGCTCGACCTCTCAAAACGATGGCAGTCGATGCCGCTCACATTGCCACGGGCACGGATGTTTCGATAAACATCGAGAGCAAGGAAGAACTGACCGCGCTTCTTGAAAAACTACCAAGCGACCAGGCAACCGCCGTCCGGATGTACCATCTTGAACACCAGAATTACCGCGAAATCGGACAGTCGATTGGCATATCCGAAAACAGTGTTGGTCCGCTACTCTCTCGTGCTCGGGCCCGCTTGAAGGAACTTGGGTAATCCGCGACACTTCGTGTCCGGTATCTCAAACAGCATGAATCTCAAACAGCGTGTAGTTGTCCAGCCACTAGTTTCTCGCCTTGCCGAGTATTTCAAAGCCCGACACTGATGAAGCTAAAGCTTGGGATTATCGGTCTACCCACCAACTGGGAATCTCGCTACCTGCCAGCGCTGCGCGTGCTGAACGACCGGTTCGAGGTGGCTGGGGTCTACCATGGTGTGCTTCGGATCGCAGAAAACACCGCTCGCCAATTCGATGCCCGCGCTCATGAGGGCTTTCGTGAACTTGTCAGTCGAAGCGACATCGATGCCATTGCTGTACTAAGTAACGATTGGTACGGTCTCGCCCCGGTGCATGCCGCGTGCGACCATGGCAAAGCAGTCTACTGTGGTAGCGAGATCGACTTCCGCCCTGCGGCAGTGCACGATCTGGCTTCGACGGTTGAGCAATCCGGTGTTGCCTTTATGGCCGAGTTTCCCAAACGTTACGCACCTGCTTCGCTGCGACTCAAGGAGCTCATTGCTACCCGGTTGGGACACCCGCAACTGCTGTTTTGCCATCGCCGGCTAAGGAAAGAAGACCGACGAGCAGGCCGTACACCGGCGGCAAGAATCCGTCGGCAGTTGATGGAACAGCTGGACTGGTGCTCATTCTTGGTGGGCCGACGCCCCGAGTCCGTACAAGCCGTCTCACACTCCCTGGGCGAAGACGCCACGACGGTCGACTATCAAGCACTAAGCGTCCATTTCGCTGCTGAAGGCGATCGGCCCGCTGCAGTCGCGCAGATCAGCTGCGGTTCTTACATCAAAGACAGTTGGGAGGAGGCCATTTCGTTTCGGCCGCAGGCAGCTGTTCAAGTTTGCTGCCCCGGCGGAGTGGCTTTTGTCGACTTGCCCAATAGCCTCACATGGTTTGACGAGGCGGGCCGCCACCAGGAATCACTGGATTCTGAAGTAGGTGTCGGTCAACAGTTACTGGTGCAGTTCCACCGCGCGATAACGAGCCTGGTACGCAAGATGGGCGACTTGGAAGATGTCACGTTCAACCTAAAAGTACTGTCGTGTGCCCAACGCAGCATTCTGGAATCAGCCACCATCGAACTGAGTTAGGCTTTGGTTAGCTAAGTCAAATTCCAAAGCAGCGCTGAGCTAGGGCACGCGAGAGTTCGCGCTGCGTGTGGCTAAACCAAGCTATGCCAGCCCGCAAGTCAGCTAGAAAATACCCAACTGATCGCGTGCATCTTCGGTCATCATGTCTTGGGTCCAAGGTGGGTCCATAACGACCTTGATCTCGACTTCGCCGATTCCGTCCAACGCTTCGATGACTTGTCGGCTGTTGGCAACCAATTGAGGACCGGCTGGACACATAGGACTGGTCATCGTCATTTCAACCAAGACATTTGTCTTGTCTTCTTCGCCGGGCTGCAGGTCCACGACATAAATCAGTCCAAGATCAACGATGTTGACGAACAATTCGGGATCAATCACTTGCTTGAGTTGTTCTCGGACCCTGTCCTCAGTTAGCTCACCCGGAGCCGGCACGGGGGCAGGGGATTCAGCCTCTGCGCCATGTGCGGGCGACTCAGAAACTGGGCCAGAAGGGCTGGTCTGGTGCGTTTGATCTGTCGCGTCTGCATCAGGCTTATTTTCTTCCGACATCACGGTTTCCTTCGCAATTTGGACGAGGGGATTTAATCGTAGCGTGTGACTGACAGCAGCCGCAACATTGCTGTATCGGCCGCTCTCACTACCAGAGTATATTGCCAGAGGCTAGTTTGCCTAGAGAAACGATGGCGTCCAACAAAAGATCCTTCTGCCCGGAAGACAATCCATGCACACAGACATTCGCAGGCTAGCATTGTTGCCGGTTTTTGCCCTGTTTTTGACACCGGCTCTTGTCGAACAGTCCCGCGCACAGACTCGCCCCGAACAGCAGTCATTTGATCCGGCTGAAGCCGACGCCAGTCAATCAATGGTCGAACTTGCCATCGACATACGCGAAACTCAGAAACACCTTAAAGAGACTGCTGGGCTGACGCAATCTGCGTGTTTGCGCTGGATTTCTGAACAGGCACTTGCCGTTTGGCCAAAGTCCACGCCAGTCGAGATTACTAGCGGCGACCAGAAAACGGAGATGCCTTGGATCAAGGTAACACCCACCGAATTAATTGTACGCGGACCACGTTTGGCGGTTGGACAACTTTCGAAGCTCTTCAGCGAACTGCTCACCGATGGACTGCCGCTCGTACAAACCCGACTTAAAACCTATAAGACAACTGAAGCGGCCGTCGAATCGTTGGGCGTGCGATGGTCACTCATTCATCTCGAAAGTCAAGTCAGTGACGAAACGAGCTCTACTGACAGCTCAAGCGTGTTGCCTGCTTCGGCAGTCGCAACAGGAAATCGAATCGAAGACCAACGCGTAACTCTAGCTGGTCTATACGCCAACCGAAACGTACCAGGCCTAGCCGATTCACTCGACAGTCAGTTGAACACTACGCTTGAACCAGCCGGCTCTGTCCCGGTTGCAACGACCACCACGGAGCTGGGCACAGCAATGATGTACTCAGTTCTTGCACCCGATGAGTACCAAGAGATCCTTGAAGCGATGTCGGACGATCGCCGTTTTCAAAATGGCACTCAGCGAGAAGCTCAGAATTTTGCTGGCCTCCCGGTACAACTGATCGATATGACACAACGGCCGCTTGTGACAGGCGTCCGATCACGGGTCGTTGATACCGGCACAGACGGACAAACTAAAGTTGTGTTGCTTCCGCAATCGCGTGTCTACTCCGTTGGCCATCGTTTCGTTTTGCGTCCCACACTCCAAAACGACTCACAACTCGAGTTAACCTACCGCGCGGACGTCAAGGATCTACTTCGGATTCGTGAGGTCCAAACAAGTCTGACCGTGGAAGGAAATGTGAAATCGGTTCGAGTTCAGGTTCCAACCGCTACTCACCATCAGGTCGCAGGAAAGATATCAGTGCCCACAGGTTACACACTAGCGATTTGGATCTCTGGCGACGAAGCCCACACTCAACCTGAAGGCGAGCCTGCTGCCGGCCGATCAACGCTTTTGCTCTGCACTTGCAACATCGCCGGTAAGCCCCGCTAGAAACTGAAAAGCTGCAGGGATACTACACAGATTTTTGCGTATGGTATTCGCCCCGAGACACTAGCCGCTCAAATACCGGGCGTATTGCAGCATACTCGTTTGGCAGGCTTCAGAGTTATCAGCCGATGTTGGACGCGCGACTCCAAGCAGTGGCCGATTTCATAACGGCGGATTGCCACGCTGATATCGGCTCAGACCACGCAAATTTGCCCCACGCGCTACTAACGTCTGGTCGCGTCAAGAAGATAATCGTAGTTGAGAAAACGTCGGGACCAGTTCGGAACTCGCAACGGCGGCTATCAGGGCTTAACGCAGATGTGCGACTGGGCGACGGGTTTTGTCCGATAAAGCCTTCGGAAGTCGACTCCGCTTCGCTGTGTGGGATGGGAGGTGACCTGATCGTCCGAATCCTTAGGGAATTTCCTGATAGACTTCCCAAGCGGTTGGTTCTACAGCCCAACACAAACTGGGGAGGTGTAAGAACATGGGCCTTCAAGAGTGCCTTCCGCGTCATCGGCGAAAGGCTAATCGTGGGGCGCATGCACTATCCGGTTATAAATCTTGAGCGTGCAACCAACACCTTCAATACAGAATCGTCCGACCCAGCCTACGAACGAATGCCGCTTGAACCAGCAATTGAGTTTGGACCACGCATTATGCGAAGCGCTTTAGGCGATCCAGCGTCACCACTGCACTCTTTTCTGCAAACACAGTTGGAACGACTTGAATCGATTCCCGTCCGAGATGACAGCAGTCAGCGTTACCTCGATCTCGTCCATTCGGCACTGAATTGGCTCACGAACGCGATTGAGTGACACTAAAGGGCTTCAGTCCTACTTTTTGTTCTTCTGTGGCCGTTTTTGGATTTTCACCGGGACGTCATTCCGCCCACTTTGACCGGGAAACGAGTGCCCCGATTCGACGATATGAGCGAGTTGCGCTGTCAGTTCCGTGACCTGCTGAGGTTGTGCCGACGCTAGATTCGTTTGCTCAGAAAGATCCTGCTGCAAATCGTAGAGCTGAACAAGTGGTTGACCTGAGCTTTCCAATCGCGCCCAATTCTGCCAAGTTGGCTTGGGCTGTGTCCAGCCACCAGAACCTGGACAGAGGCAGAGCTTCCAATCACGAGTCCGTATCGCGAAATAGCCGCTTGACGAATGATGCACAAACGCCTTCCGCTCACCAACGTCGTCGAACGCATCATCGATCTCTGCGGCGAAACTGAAGCTATCCTCTGCGGCATCGCTAGGAATACTCTCGCCGAGCAGCTGAGCGACGGTTGCGAAAATATCGTTTAACGAAACCAACCGATCGACTTCGCGAGTTGACTGGATCACTGCGGGCCAAGATACGATAAATGGCACTCGATGGCCTCCCTCCCAAATGTCCGCCTTCGAGCCACGCAGATTCGCACTAGGGAAGTGTCCTTTGGATATCAACTCCTGCATGTTAGACGTCGGCGCAGACGTACCATTATCGCTCGAGCAGATGATTAGAGTATTCTCAAGCTGCCCGGTTTCGCGCAGCGCCTCTACAACCTGGCCGAAACAATCATCAGTTTGCATCACAAAATCGGCATGCGCGTTGAGTCCGCTTTTTCCCTGCCACTCGGGACTGGGTACAACCGGACTATGCGGTGAGCTCCAGGGCACGTAAAGAAAGAACGGCTGTTCAGATTCGGATTGCCTACGGACGAAATCGCAAGCCTCTCT
>DNPC01000636.1 GCA_003501565.1 Planctomycetaceae bacterium
GGAGCAGCTTGATCTGTTCGGGTAAAGAGATTGGCGCGTGTTCGGCGTGAGCGTTGAACGCGTCCGGTCTGGCTACGCGTGATTTCGAGTCCTGCCTTGCATTTTCGGTAGCGGAATTTTCAACCAATCTGGCAAAGTTCGGGGGCCAGGTCGCGGTTGTTGACGGTAGCTCTGTTCAATGCCTGACTGAACCCACGCAAGTCAGGCGACGTTTGGCATCGTAACCCGCTAGTGGATCACGGGGCAAACGTCGAACCAATTGCGTCCGTCTTTCCTCATCCAGTCAGCAGATTCGCTCGGCCCCCAGCCTTCGACCGGATACGAATTCATCGGAGGGGCCGCAGGACTTCGCCATGCACCGATGATCGGATCGATGATGGCCCACGCCAGTTCAACTTCATCACTGCGGGCAAATAAACTCGCATCGCCCTGCAATGCATCTTGAAGCAGTCGCTGGTAAGCATCTGGAAGTGCTAATCCGCCTGAGTCGAAGCGGAAATCGAGCTGGCTTTGGCGAGTCTTCATTTCGGCGTCGGGAACCTTTGACTGGAAATGAACTTGGATGCCTTCGGCTGGCTGAATTTGTATCACCAAGCGGTTGGCTTGTGGTGTCGTAGATCCGCCGAACAACATATGCGGCGGTTCCTTGAATTCGATAACAATCTGTGTTGTCCGACAGCTAAGGGCTTTTCCACTTCGCAAGTAAAACGGAACACCGTTCCATCGCCAATTGTCGACGTGCAAGCGAAGTGCCGCGAAAGTTTCCGTTTCGCTGTTGGGATCGACACCTTCTTCGCTGCGATAACCTGCGTACTGTCCACGAATGCCGCAGTCGGCGAAATCTGCGCCGCGAAGCTGGCGAATCGCCCCGAGGACTTTCACTTTTTCGTCACGTACCGAATCCGCATTGAACTTTGAAGGGCACTCCATGGCGGTGACCATCATTAGCTGCAGAATGTGGTTCTGGAACATGTCCCGCAGGACACCGGAACCGTCATAATAATCTCCACGACGCCCGACCAATACTTCTTCGGCGACCGTGATTTGAACGTGGTCGATGTAGTTGCGATTCCAAAGAGGTTCAAAGATGGCGTTGCCGAAGCGAAGCACCATGATGTTCTGCACCGTCTCCTTACCTAAGTAGTGGTCGATACGGTAAACCTGATCTTCGCGGAATACACTGGCAATGGCAGTGTTGAGCTTCTTTGCGGTTGCGAGGTCTGTACCAAACGGTTTCTCAATCACAATACGCCGCGCTGCTTCGGAGTCGTCGGCCAGACCGGATGCGCCCAGATGCGCTGCGGCTGTTTCGTAGAGCTGCGGCATCGTAGCGATGTAGTAAACGCGATCCGCACTTCGCTGGCCTTCGATTCCATTCAGACGCTCAGCCAGCGTGTCGAAATCGGATGCATCCTTGATGTCACCGGGCACATAGTGAACTTGCTTTGCGAATTCTTGCCACGACTCGGCGTTGAAGTCCTTCTGAGTGAACTTTTCTGTGGTTGTGGCAAGTTGTTCGCGCCAGGCGTCGTCGGAGAATTTGCTGCGCGACACCCCCACAATGTGAGTGTCAGCGGGCAATTTGTCGCGCAGAAACAGTCGATAGAGAGCTGGAATAAGTTTGCGACTGGTCAAATCGCCAGACGCGCCAAAAATCACGATGGTGTGTGCCATAAGGGATTCTCTTTTGGTAAGCGTCTGGCTAGTGGTTGTGGAGGAGGTTCTCCCTACAGCCCCAAAGGGGCGAAAGCTCCCTGCCGGTGGACCATGCCAACCGGGTTGCTGTTGAGAAAACTTCGAAAGTCTTGAAGGAACGTCGGATTTATAGGTAACGGATTTGGCAATGAAGTCTGTTCCGCCGCTCTGCGGCCTTGTATTACTCGTCAGTGGCGAGCTGTTAGCGAATTGTTATTTCCACTTGCCCCGGAGGGGCATCAGCACTCTGCCGGTGGGCTTGCCCGCCGGTTTGCGACCTCAAGACCCAATAGTCCCGGAGGGACGACAGCTTTCAGTCCCAGACATAACGCTCATCATATTCAATGCCTTACGCATCAAGAAGTTGAAGGTACTCGTCCTCAAAATTCTCAGTGGCATGATGTTGAACCTGGTTTTCGATGTACCGAATCACTGATGCTTTTGTACTCGGGCCGACCGTGAATGCTCCGTATCCGTCTTGCCAACCGAACTTTCGAATCACACGGCTCTGCTCGTTGAACATCCTTGCAGTACTGGACTTCAGTTCTCTCATGAAATTATTGATGCAGTGAGTCGTTTTGCGTTTCACCAACAGATGAACGTGATCGAGCCAGCCACCGGGGAACCGGTGGGCAAGCCCACCGGCAGGGGGCTGCGTTCCTCCGGGACTTTGGCAAACCTCACAACTCATAAGGGCATGCAGCTTTACTGGTTGCATAGCCGCAGGCAAAGAACCTCCCGAATACTTCTTAGCTCCTCGGTTCTTTGCGAAGGTCAAGCCACTCACTGTGGAAGGTGCCTTCGCGGTCAATCCGCTTATACGTGTGCGCTCCGAAGTAATCGCGTTGCGCTTGCAACAGGTTTGCAGGCAACCGTTCACGCCGGTAGCTGTCATAGTATCCAAGGGCCGCCGAAAAGGCGGGCGTGGGAACACCCAACTGCGTCGCGGCCATGATCACGGCACGCCACGCGGCTTGGCTCTCGTCAATGATTTGCTTGAAGAAGGGGTAAAGCAGCAGATTCTCGAGGTCTGGTTGCTCGTCGAATGCTTCTTTGATGCGGTCTAGGAACCGAGCACGAATAATGCATCCACCCCGCCACAAGAGTGCACAATCGCCGTAATTGAGCCCCCAGTCGTGCTCTTCGCTGGCCGCTTGCAGCTGAACAAAGCCTTGCGCGTAACTGCAAATCTTGGATGCGTATAGGGCTCTGCGAACAGCTTCAACGAATCCGGCCCGATCGCCGACCAGCTCGCTGGTTGCAGCGCCAAATTGGGCATTGTCTCCTTCGGCGGGACCGTCGAGTACTTTGCTGGCACGTACCCGGGCATCTTTGACGGCAGACAACCCGCGTGCATAAACCGCGGTCGTAACGAGCGTGCTGGGGACGCCAAGGTCGAGCGCCAATTGGCTCATCCACTTGCCCGTGCCTTTGGCCCCGGCGGTATCGAGGATCTTGTCGACCAAGTAACCGTCGCCATCAGGTTGATCGTCCTTGGCCGAAAAAATATCGCGAGTGATTTCGATCAAGTAGCTCTGAAGATCTCCGTTGTTCCAGTCATCGAACACATCGTACAGTTCATCATTCGTGAGACCGGCGACTTCTTTGAGGATCTGGTAGGCTTCGCAGATCAACTGCATATCGCCGTACTCGATCCCATTGTGAACCATCTTTACGTAGTGGCCTGCACCACGTGGTCCAACCCATTCACAGCACGGAATATCTTCGTTGGGGCCGACTTTGGCAGAGATCGATTGGAAAATCGGTTTGATCAGTGGCCATGCCTCTTTGGACCCGCCGGGCATCAGGCTCGGCCCTTTGAGAGCTCCTTCTTCACCGCCAGAGACCCCGGTACCGACAAACAGAATGCCTTTTTCTTCGATGTACTTCGTTCGCCGTTCCGTATTGGTGTAGTGTTCGTTTCCGCCATCAATAATGACGTCGCCGGGCTCGAGGTGTGGTAGCAGTTGTTCGATGATCGAATCAACCGCTGGCCCGGCTTTGACCAACGTCATGACCAATCGCGGTTTTCGAAGCGACTTGACCAGTTCTTCGATGGAATGGCAGCCGACGAAGTTCTTTCCCTTCGCACGCCCGTTGATCAAGTTGTCAACTTTTTCCGTTGAGCGATTGTGAACAGCGATCTTGTAACCACGGCTCTCTACATTCAGGGCAAGGTTCTCGCCCATTACCGCCAAACCGATCAATCCAAAATCACATAGTTCGCTCATCGTCTCTCATTACTTTCTGCAAGGTCTGTCAACACTCAGCTTCGAATAGCGGCTGCTGAGCACGGCTGCTGAGAAGGGCGTCGCGCGCAGACCGCGCCGACTTCGCCAGCCAAGAGTTTATGGGAACTGGCGTGAAAGAAAACGGGTGGCGAGACCAAACGTCGCAGAGGAACACGCTCCGCACGGGCCGTTTCCCTCAGAAATTTTCGGCCGCCGGATGAGTTTCGTCAAAGTTGCCGAATTCGCCTGGCCGATACAACCGCTATTGCCAGCCTTGACGGCATAATCGGAGCACACTAGAACTTACTGCTCGTCACAGAGGGCGGACGAACTGCCCATGCGAAGTAGTCCATTCAGCCCAAGTGGCGAATTCTTGAGACACTAACGAAGGCGTCGTAGCCAAGTGGCTAAGGCGGCGGATTGCAAATCCGCTATTCGTGGGTTCGACTCCCACCGACGCCTCTCGTTTTTCTTTTTCCTCT
>DNPC01000426.1:0-1953 GCA_003501565.1 Planctomycetaceae bacterium
CGTTGGGATCAACCGCAGGCTCGAACCCATCGCCGAACACAGTGATAAACCAATCACTGCTCCGAATTCCATGATTGTTGTTTGTTTGCGATGGTCCACCCTGGGTCGCGTTGTCCTGCGTTCCCCCGTAAACGTAGTAGAACGGTTTTTCGTACGAGACTGCAACTTTGTAGAACTGCGTTAGCGGCAAATTCTGTTTGTAGTCATAAGTCCGACCTTGATCCCAGGTTTCGTACACTCCGCCGTCGCAACCGATGATCAAGTGCTCAGGGTCGGCCGGGTCGATGACAAGTGCATGGTTGTCAACGTGCTTGTCAGCTTCCCCCAATCCGCGGAATGTCGCTCCGCCGTCCTCTGAGATTCGATTGTAGGTATCAAGCAGGTAGACGCGGTCAACATCGTGCGGACAAGCAACCAGTTCGCTGTAGTACTGTGGGCTACTTGAGATCGTGCTACTCATTCGACGCCAAGTCTCCCCGCGGTTCGTCGAGCGATAAAAGCCGCTTTGGCCGCTAGTTGCCTCGACCACCGCATAGACGACTTCGGAATTGACTGGAGAAATATCCATGCCGATCCGGCCCTTGTCACCGCCGGGTAAACCTCGTGACGCTTTACGCCATGTTTCGCCGCCATCGGTTGATTTGTAAATGGTGGAACCTGGCCCTCCATCGATCAACACCCATGTGTGACGACGACGCTGGTAGCTAGATGCGTACATAACGTCCGGCTGCTCCGGATCTATGTGTACTTCGTTGACACCGGTGTGTTCATCAATGTCCAGCACGTTTTTCCACGTCTTGCCGCCATCGGTTGTCTTGTAGAGTCCGCGATCACCACCACTACTCCACAGCGGGCCTTGCGCGGCCACAAAAACTGTGTTGCTGTCGCGTGGATCAATTGCAATCATTCCAATGTGTTCGCTATTCTCCAAGCCAACACGCTTAAACGACTGCCCACCGTCCGTCGATTTATAAAGGCCATCACCATAACCGACACTTCTCTGAGAGTTGTTTTCTCCGGTGCCGACCCAAATTGTGAATCTGTCGTGCGGATCAATCGCTAAGCAACCGATCGAGTACGAGCCGTATCCATCGAAAATTGGGTTGAACGTAACGCCCGCGTTCGTCGTCTTCCAGACTCCACCTGAACTGGCGGCAACGTACCAAGTCGATCGGTCAGTTGGATCGACTGCAATGTCACCGATTCGCCCAGACATCAGTGCGGGGCCAATGCTCCTGAATCGCATCCCTGATACTAAGCTGGATGTGATCCCGGCTGCAGTGTCTTCTTTCTTCGGAGGGTCGTCGGAGTCTTGAGCGCTGGCAGGAAGACCTGCGGAGGCGGCGAGCAGCATACTGAGTAAGCCCAGCTGGCGAGGGAGGGAGTTCCAGCGTTTCATGGTGGATCCTTGGGAGGCACTTTAGAGGTAGAGGTTCGGTAGGTCAGGGAATTCCGGCAAGGAGATTCCGCGTCAGAAAAACAGTTCGCCGCCTACTTCGCTTTGTTGTTCAAAGCTTCGCTTTTTCGTCGTTTAAGCGTCGCTTTGTCGTTTTAAGTGTAGTTCACGCAGGCACCAAATGCGCGGCCCGGCTGATTTTGCCCAACGGCCTATTCAGCCAATCGATAACCCGCGTTTTGGATCAAGGGCACATAAGCAGATTTACTGGTGGCCAGTCGTCCGCGAGCGGGACATAATGGAGTTTGATTCCCACCTAAAATCTCCGAGCTCCCGCGAATCCGTTCTTGCGTTTCGGCGAGATTCGCGCACCGCTCAGCTTGTTGCCGGCTATGGCCGATCCAGCACAAGTTTCTCGCAATTGGACGTTATCAATGCATCCGCATTCAAGCCTGGTTTCGCTTGTGTCTCTCGTTTTTGCGTGTGTCTGCTTCACGGCTCTAAATGCCAAAGCTGACGAGTCGGCGACGCTGCCTGACCACGGTCCCGGCGACTCT
>DNPC01000426.1:2052-4614 GCA_003501565.1 Planctomycetaceae bacterium
GGCGACTCTACTGACCACGGTCCTGGCGACTCTACTGACCTGCGGTTCAACCGTGACATTCGACCAATTTTGACCGACCGTTGCTTCGCTTGCCACGGACCTGATGCGAAGACTGTTGAAGGCGGCCTGCGTCTGGACTTGCCGGCTGAGGCGATCGAGGCGACCGAAGCAATCGTGCCCGGCGACGCCGACGCGAGCGAAGTGATTCGTCGGATTTTCAGCGACGACGAAGATGAAGTGATGCCGCCGCCAGAATTACACAAACCGTTAACGGATGGCGAAAAGGAAATCCTTCGTCGCTGGGTGGAGCAAGGTGCTGAATATGAACCGCACTGGGCGTACACCCCGATGCGGGAAAGTGAGTTCTTCAAGGACAGCGAGACTTACATCGATCGGCATCTCGATCGCGCGATTGATGCAGCCGGACTCCGGCCATCTCCGCCTGCGGATCCTGTTACTCTGCTGCGTCGGCTCAGCATTGACCTAACGGGACTACCACCGACTCCCGCAGAATTGGATGCGTTCTTGAAAGACCCTTCGCCCGCAGCGTACCTGCAACAGGTTGAGCGGTTGTTGGATTCCCCTCGATACGGCGAACGGATGGCCGTCTACTGGCTGGACTTGGTTCGCTACGCGGATACCGTTGGCTACCACGGTGACCAAAATGTGATGCAGTATCCCTATCGTGACTATGTGATCAACGCGTTCAATCGGAACCTGTCATACGATAATTTCATCCGCCAGCAGCTCGCCGGTGACCTGCTCAATGAATCCTCTCCGGAGATCGATCATCTAGTTGCTTCCGGATATAACCGGCTCAACCAGACCACCGAAGAAGGCGGCTCACAAGCCAAAGAGTACTTGGCAATCTATTTTGCCGACCGCGTCCGCAATGTCTCCCAAGTGTTTATGGGCGCAACGCTAGGATGTGCTCAATGCCACGACCACAAATACGACCCTTACACGACGCGTGACTTTTATTCCTTCGGCGCATTTTTCGCGGATCTCGAAGAACGAGGCGTTTATTCTGCACGGAGTCGGCCGCCCACAATCCCAATCTACTCGGCTGAGACCAAGGCAGAGCTAGCTCGTCTCGATGAAGCAATCCGGACCATAGAGCAGGATCTTGCCTCTGAGAAAGCGGAAGCCCTGAGCAGGCAATCTGACTGGGAGGCAACCATCGCTAGCTCACCAATCGGTCAAACCAAGTGGCACAGTCACATCACAAACGCGAGCGACGCGAAAAAGCTGGGAGCAAAAGACTGGAAGTTTGTGGATGCAGATCAGGTACCAGTTGCAAAAGATAATGCAGACATCGTGGCTGGCGGTCCCGCAACATCCAGCGATGCTCCGCCGCAGGATCGCCAAGTGCGGGTGCAGTCGGGCGACTCGGTCGTTCAACACACGTATATCGACAAGAAGTCCAAAATCGTCGTGGATTTGTCGACGCGGATAACGACCCAAGTGTTTCTTGCCCCCGAGGATCCGCCCAAAGCGATCATGCTCCAGATCAATGACGGCGATTGGGAGCAACGAGTTGTATGGGGAAGCGATGACATCCCTTACGGAAGGCGTGATGACAGCTGGGCGGGCTACAATCGGCAAGGCGAGCTGCTCGAAGTTGGCAGCTGGCATCAGCTCGAGTTTTCAGCAATCGATGTCGGCTTAAAACCCGGCGATGAGATCATTGGCCTGGCATTCACTCAATACGGTGGGACAACCTACTGGGATGACACCGGCTGGACGACCACGGATGGGCCCTCCGCAGCCCTCAAGGCTTTGCTAGCAGTGCCTGCCAGCGAACGTACTGCTGAAACACGTAAGATCATCGAACAACATTACTTGACGAAGGAGTGTCAGCCACTAATCACGCTCAACGAAAGACTACAAACAACTATATCGGAGCGAGAGGAGCTGGCCGCCTCGGCACCAACGACGGTCGTTAGTCGCTCGGTTAAGCCGCGTACAATTCGAATTCTTCCGCGCGGCAATTGGATGGATGACTCAGGGGATATCGTTCTGCCAGCAATCCCGGCGTTCCTGGGTGAACTAGACTCTCAATCGGGAGAACGTCTGTCACGCCTCGACCTAGCAAACTGGCTCTGCGAACCTGACAACCCGCTGACTGCGCGGACGATGGTCAACCGGATTTGGGCGTTGCTGTTCGGAAGAGGCATCTGCAGTAGCGTCGATGACTTCGGTGGCCAGGGAACTTATCCGTCAAACCCAGAGCTGCTCGATGACTTGGCACTCGACTTCGTGCGATCGGGCTGGGACATCAAGGCTATCGTGAAACGCATAGTAACCAGCGAAGCGTATCAGCGCAGTTCTCTAGCGCGGCCCCGAACCATGGAAGCAGATCCGTACAACGACCTGTTTGCTCGCCAGGGTCGTTTTCGAGTTCCGGCCGAAGTCGTCCGCGATATTGCCTTGTACACGAGTGGTCTGCTTGTTGAGCAGGTTGGTGGACCAAGTGCCCGCCCTTATCAACCCGCTGGCTACTATGCCCAGCTGAACTTTCCGCGCCGCGAATACGAGGCCGATACGGGGCCCAGCCAATAC
>DNPC01000430.1 GCA_003501565.1 Planctomycetaceae bacterium
CGAGCACGGCGAAGAAGGCTACATCTTCATGTAGCGAACCTTGGTGGCTGAGTAAAAAACCTGCCACCGTAGGATTCGCCGACAGCTTCCCAACGCGGTGGGAAACGCTGATGGAAAAAGCCGCAGGGATGGATTCACCAGGTAAGAGCCAACAGCAGGCTTTCACTGGGGAATGAATCCCCAGTTCGCAAAAGCTAAGGTCGCCGTGTATCTGCTCGTTTCTTAAACCAGGAAGCCTCCGAAGCTGTTACAATGGGAAGCATCTGATCTCAGCACCAGGAGGCCGACCATGCGAACGAAGCCTTTGCGATCCGCTACTTCATGTTGCTGCACCGTTTTTGCTTTGCTTATTGCCTCAGCCTCTGCCCAATCAGCCGATCAGCAAACGGGCTTTGAGCCACAGCAACCCTCGACTGGGCATGCTAATTCCACCCGCTTAGCCAGCGACAACTGGGAAGCCATGGGGCGCGAGCTCAAACAAAATCGCGACCGACTGAAGTCAGCTACGGCAACAGCGGCCATCCAGTGGTGGGTGCAATTTGAACAAGACTCTGCTCCAACCAAGGTCAACGATTCCACAGCTCGGATCTGGTACGCAGCCCCCAAGTATCGCGTCCACGTTAAATCGGACATTCGCTTGGTTGCACCTAGGAAACACGATGCGCGTAAAGATGCGAATGAAACTGGCATAGACAGCAGTTTGGTGGATACGAAGATCGCCCAACAATTAATCATCTTCGATGGGCACTCAACTTTCGAAGCGATCAAGTACCGTGACGGCAGTGTTCGGAAGATTAACTCTGGACGCAGGTATGAGCTGCCGCTCCTATTCGCGGGCTTTCCGTACTATCCGCCGGTCTTCCCTGCCAAGAGGCTTCTGGATCCTAGAGCATTTTCTCGGGAGCTGGTCCGCTGCGTTCAATCGCCGAGCGGTGGAATCTATGCAGTGAACCGCACCGGAGAGCATCGGCATCGCTTAATCGCTCGCTCGGGCTCATTCTCAGACATCGAGCGGAGCATTGCCGTCTCAGTTCTTGGGCGTTCAGAAACGACGCTTAATTGGGGTGAATCCAATGGAATCGCGTTCGTCAAACAATTCAACTCGGCCACAAGCCGGTCGGGCAGCTCCATTTTTCGGCGCGGCGCGATGACCAAGCACTTCGAATTCACCAGATTTGACGCGAACGTCGCCATCTCCCCTGCTGTCTTCTCCACATCCGGCTGGCCTCCCTCTGTCGACGGACAGGAAGCCATCGCCCTACCAGCCAACTCCAACCGCCGCTTTTGGTAGGAGTTTGTTGAGTCACCGGGGCCAAACCCTTTAGAGGCCGCGATACTCAACAGGAGTCAGACGCATGAATTTACACCACGGGTTGTCTCGCTGGCTCCACGGTTTATCCGCGCGAGAAACCTCTGCCAACCATTGCCGTGAGGCACCAAAACTCGGAGTTTCCGGCACGAATTGGAAGAAGCAAGAATCGCTGGCAAGGGACAACCGCGGCGGCGAGGAGCACATGGCGCGCCGTTTTTGGAAAAGTCTGCGAAATCGGGGCCAACTTGGGTTTGCGAGGTTTGGGGAATACGGATATATTCATCGGTTCGCATGCAGGCTCAGCTAAATCTTCCGGAATTCCCATACCCCTCTATTGCTCAGTGCATATAGCCCACTGTGCGCAAGGACGTCGCATTTCAAGCGCGGCACGGACGCATTGCCCTCGCGGCTGTGCGCGGGACGCAGATGCAGCCCTAACTAGCTGGCCCACCTAGACTTAGATCAATTCGACAACAGAAGAAATCGATCGCTCACCAGGCGACCCGATTCAGGTTTCCCCTTTAGGAGAACGTTTCGTCAATGGCCACTTCTTCGCAGCGACGACTCGAACCCACCAGTGTCCGCCGATTTGGTTCAGGACTGGACACGTTGCCCATTCCTCCTTTGACGGACTTGCAAACGCTCAGCTACAAGGCCTTCCTCCAGGAGGGAGTGCCGACTGAGAAACGCGATGCCGTCGGACTGGAAGGTGTCTTCCAAGAAATATTCCCTATCGAAAGCTATGACAAGACCGTTTCGCTCGAATTCTTGCGATATGAGCTCGGCAAGCCGCGATACACACCCAGTGAGTGCCGGCAGCTACGACTGACGTACGGTCGACCGATGAAGGTCTGGCTGCGCCTGAACCGTGAGCAGCCGATCGAAGAAGAAGTGTACTTGGGCGACATTCCCATCATGCTCGGTGGGGGTGAGTTCATCATCAACGGGGCGGAACGAGTAGTCGTCAGTCAGCTGCACCGGAGCCCTGGTGTGGATTTCGTCGAAGAAGTTGAGACGACCACGGACCGCAAACTGCCCAGTTGCCGGGTCATCCCCGAACGTGGTAGTTGGATTGAAATCAACATTACCAAGAAGGACGCGATGAGCGTCCGGATTGACCAGAGCGGTAAGTTCTCGGTGATGACGTTGCTGCGAGCGATGAGCCCCGAACTTAGCAGCGATGCCGACCTGCTGAAGACGTTCTACGAGACCAGCGTCGAGAAAGTCGTCGATGGTCGGAGCGTTGCAAAGCTTGAGAACAAGGTTGCGGTGGATGACATCGTTTACCCATCTGACTCTGAGCGAGCTGGTGAGATCATCATCGAAGCTGGCCACGTGATTTCGAAGGACACTGCCGAGCTGATCGCGACATCGGGCGTCGAGGAAGTCGAGTTGATGGATGCGCCGCGAACGCAGCTGCTCGTTAACTCGCTGGCGGAAGACAACACCACCAGTCACGAAGAAGCGATGCTGCGAATTTACCAGCGTTTGCGTCCGGGCAACCCGCCGCAACTGGAAAAAGCTCGTACGCTGTTCCACGAGAAATTCTTCGACACCAATCGATACCGCCTGGGTCGCGTCGGCCGATTCCGGCTGAATCGAAAACTGGAACTGGACACGCCCGAAGAAGAAATGACGCTTCGTGCGGATGACTTAATCGCTTCGATCAAGTACATGATCGATTTGTTCGATCCTGACTCCGAGGCTCAGTTCGACGACATTGACCACCTCGGCAACCGCCGCCTGCGGACCATCGACGAGTTGGCCAGTGAGGAACTCCGCAAGGGCTTCTTGAAGCTACGCCGCACCGTTCAGGAGCGAATGAGCCTCAAGGAAGCCGACGAAATGTCGCCTCGAAGCCTTGTGAATCCGAAGAGCATCAGTGCGGCCATCGAATACTTCTTCGGTCGCGGTGAACTTTCGCAAGTTGTCGACCAGACAAACCCGCTGAGCCAACTGACGCACGAACGTCGGCTATCCGCACTTGGCCCAGGTGGCCTGAACCGTAAACGAGCGGGCTTTGAGGTGCGTGACGTACACATTTCTCACTATGGCCGGATCTGCCCGATTGAAACGCCGGAAGGCACGAACATCGGACTGATTAGTTCGCTCGCGATGTACGCTGGCGTCGATGATTACGGCTTCTTGATCACGCCGTACCGCAAGATCGACGGCGGTAAGGTTACTGAAGAGGTGGTTTGGCTGCGGGCTGACCAGGAAGCGAACTCGTACATCTGTCCGGCGGATACGGAAGTTGCTGACGGCAAGCTCGTATCAGGGCCAAACTTGATTGCTCGCTATCGAGCAGACTTCCAGATCGTTTTGCCTGACGAAGTCCAATACATGGACATTGCGCCAAGCCAGATGGTCGGTGTTTCGGCGGGTCTCATTCCGTTCCTTGAGCATGACGATGCAAACCGAGCTCTCATGGGCTCGAACATGCAGCGGCAAGCGGTTCCGTTGCTCGTCGCCGAACCTCCTATTGTCGGTACTGGCATGGAACGCGAGGTTGCCAAGAACAGCGCGATGGTCGTTCGCGCCCAAAGAGCTGGCAAGGTGACCGCGGTAGATGCTACCAAGATTGAAGTTGGCTCGGATGTGTATCACCTACAGAAGTATCAAGGCCTGAACGAGCGGACTTGCCTGAACCAACACCCGATTGTCAACCTTGGCGATGAAGTCGAAGAGGGTCAGATTATCGCCGACGGTGCCGCAACACACCTGGGTGAATTGGCCCTCGGGCGAAACGTGCTCGTCGGATTCATGTCGTTCGATGGATACAACTACGAAGACGCGATCATCATCAGCGAAGAACTTGTCCGAGCTGATACCTACACATCGATCCACATCGAAGATTTCGACGTCGAAATTCGCGAAACTAAACTTGGCCGCGAAGAATTTACGCGCGACATTCCAAACGTTTCTGAGAAAGCTCTCAGGAACCTCGACGAATCCGGCATCGTTCAGGTCGGTACCTACGTGCGTCCCGGCGATGTGCTCGTCGGTAAAGTTTCGCCGAAAAGCAAAACGGAGCTCACGCCAGAAGAGAAGCTGCTTCATGCGATCTTTGGCCGTGCAGGTGAAGACGTCAAGAACGATTCACTTGAGGTTCCATCCGGAATCGAAGGCATCGTGATCGACACCCAGAAGTTCTCGCGGCGAATGAGCCTCTCTGACGAAGAGCGGAAGATCTTCGACAAGGACCTGAAGGAAATCGAGGCTGAAGGTAACGCCGAAATTTCTGCCGCTTTCACTAGCTTCATCGAAGAGCTCGAGAAGGTCGTCGATCAGAAACTTACTGATGATGACGGTACGCCACTGGCCGGTGACCAAGATCCAAAGTTTGTTTCTGAGAACGCACAAACCTTCAACTTGTCGCGCCTGATGAATCGCATGGACGAAAAGTACCATGCCGACATGCGGAAGGTCTTCAAGAAGCACTGGGGTGCTGTTGAAGATGTGATCGATGAACGCGACCGCAAGCTCAACAGCATGAAGCGGGGCGATGAACTCCGCAGCGGCGTTTTGCAAATGGTCAAGGTGTATATCGCGACCAAGCGAACGATCAGCGTTGGTGACAAGATGGCTGGTCGCCACGGTAACAAAGGTGTGATCTCGAAGGTGCTGCCCATCGCCGACATGCCGCACTTACCCGACGGAACGCCACTTCAGATTCTGCTCAACCCGCTCGGCGTACCTAGCCGTATGAATGTGGGGCAGATTCTGGAAACGCACCTCGGTTGGGCGGGAGCCAAGCTGGGCTTTCAATCGATTACGCCTGTTTTTGACGGTGCAACCGAAACAGATGTCAACGACGCGCTTGAAGAGGCGGGCTTGCCGCGGCACGGCAAGATTCGACTCATCGACGGTCGCACTGGCGAGCCGATGGAGCAGGAAACAACGGTCGGCTACATCTACATGCTCAAGTTGCACCACTTGGTGGATGACAAAGTCCACGCACGTAGCACCGGGCCATACTCGCTTATCACCCAACAACCACTGGGCGGAAAGGCTCGGTTTGGTGGTCAGCGATTTGGAGAAATGGAAGTATGGGCCTTGGAAGCGTACGGGGCCGCCTACATCCTGCAAGAACTCTTGACGGTTAAAAGTGATGATGTTGAAGGTCGAACCAAGATTTACGAATCGATGGTCAAAGGCGAAAACACCCTCGAAGCCGGCACGCCTGCCAGCTTCGACGTTTTGACCAACGAGATTCGTGGCCTTGGCCTGAACATGCGACTTGAAAAACGGAAGCTGTAAACGTTCGCAGTGGATGCGACGCGCGTCAATCAGGCGCCGGAAATCGGCGCACTGACACAACGCCCTCGGCGTGAACACAACTGTTCACCCACGCATCATTAGCTTGCGAACAACTTGACGCACCGACGAGCCTTGCTTCACAAGCATGGCTTGTCGAAGACTCAGCCTAAACCAATACCCAACAACTTTCCTCGCCATCTGTTCTCCTGCTTTCGCGGGCATGATTGCAGGCGGCGAGTTGATTCGAAAGTCTTAGGAGCAACGGCATATGTCGACCGCCGAAACGACCTACGATCGCGTCAATGACTTCACCAGTGTTAAGATCAGCCTTGCACGTCCGCAGGACATTCGCAGCTGGTCCTTTGGCGAAGTAAAGAAGCCAGAGACGATCAATTACCGGACTTACCGACCTGAAAAGGACGGTTTGTTCTGTGAGCGAATTTTTGGACCTGAAAAGGACTGGGAATGCGCATGCGGTAAATACCGCGGCATGAAGTACAAGGGCATGATCTGCGACCGCTGTGGTGTGAAGGTCACCCACTCGCGCGTACGACGCAAGCGAATGGGCCACATCGAACTAGCCGCGCCGATCGTGCACATCTGGTTCTTCAAAGCGATGCCCAGCCGCTTGGGCGCATTGCTTGGAATGAAGACATCCAGCTTGGAAAAGGTTATCTATTTCCAAGACTATGTCGTTACCGATCCCAAGGAAACCGAACTCGAGCAATTCCAACTGCTCAGCGAAGGCGAGTACCGTGAAGCGCGTACGCAGTACGGCGACGGGTCCTTCGAAGCTGGCATGGGTGCCGAGACGATCCGTGATTTGCTAACGAATCTCGACCTCTCAGAACTGGGCGAGCGTCTACGCAAAGAGTTGGCGGAAACCAACAGCAAGCAGAAGAAAAAGGATCTTAGTACTCGTCTGAAACTCGTCGAGGCGATCCGCGATAGCGACAACCGTCCCGAATGGATGGTGCTGGATGTTATTCCGGTTATCCCGCCAGACCTGCGACCTCTGGTCCTGCTAGATAGCGGTAACTTCGCTACCAGTGACCTCAACGATCTCTATCGCCGAATCATTAACCGAAACAATCGACTGCGAAAGCTGGTCGACTTAAACGCGCCAGAGGTCATCATCCGTAACGAGAAACGGATGCTGCAGCAATCTGTCGATGCGCTGTTCGATAATAACCGCTGCAAACGGCCCGTTCTGGGCAGCAGCAATCGACCGCTGAAGTCCTTGACCGATATGATCAAGGGTAAGCAGGGGCGATTCCGTGAAAACCTACTTGGAAAGCGAGTCGACTATTCAGCGCGTAGTGTGATCGTTGTTGGTCCGCGTCTGCGACTGCACCAATGCGGCCTGCCTAAGAAGATCGCTCTTGAGCTCTTCCAGCCTTTCATTATCCGCAAACTGAAGGATCTCGGTCACGCCGACACGATCAAGTCTGCGAAGAAGATGCTTGAGCGGAAGGACGAAGAAGTCTGGGATATCCTCGAGCAGGTAATTCGCAACCACCCAGTATTGCTCAACCGTGCACCGACACTGCACCGGATGGGGATCCAAGCCTTTGAACCGATATTGGTCGAAGGCAACGCGATCCACCTGCATCCGCTGGTTTGCAAGGGCTTCAACGCAGACTTTGACGGTGACCAGATGGCAGTCCACTTGCCACTCTCATTGGAAGCTCAGGTCGAAGCTCATACATTGATGATGAGTACCCACAACATTTTCGCGCCGAGTAACGGTCGGCCGATTATGAGCCCGTCGCAGGACACGGTGATGGGTTGCTACTTCATCACCGTAGCTAAGCCTGACATGAAGGGCGAGGGCATGGTGTTCTCGACAATGCAGGAAGCCGACTTGGCGTTCAACCAAGGCGTCATCCACCTGCACGCGAACATCAAAGTCCGGTTGCCGAAATACCGCCGACTGAAGACCGAAGACGGATCTGGCAAGTTCGGTGATACGATCGAAACTACCTATGGTCGTGTTCTATTCAACATGATGCTCCCAGATGGGATGGACTTCTACAATTTCGCGCTCCGGGGCAGCGACCTCGCCGCAGTCATCAGCGACTGCTACCAGCGACTTGGACGAAAGGCCACCATCAACCTTCTCGATGACATGAACCAACTTGGCTTCCGCGAGTCGACCAAGAGTGGTTTGTCATTCGGCGCAGATGACCTGGTGACTCCGGATTCGAAGCATCAGTTCATTGCCGAAACCGAGAAAGAGGTCATGAAGTACAAGAAGCGGCACGACCGCGGCTTGATCACTCAAACCGAACGTTACCGCCAGGTGCTCGACCTCTGGACGCACGCCCGTGAAAACATCACAAAAGACATGATGGCGGCGATGGAGCACGATGATCACTTGGGTGATTGGTACATCAACCCTGTATTCTTGATGGCTCACTCCGGTGCTCGGGGTGGTATCGAGCAAATTCGTCAGCTCGCTGGGATGCGAGGACTGATGGCCAAGCCGACCGGGGAGATTATTGAAACTCCAATTAAGGCTAACTTCCGGGAAGGCCTCTCGGTACTGGAGTATTTCTCCAGTACTCACGGTGCTCGGAAAGGTTTGGCGGATACGGCTTTGAAGACCGCTGACTCGGGATACCTCACTCGGAAATTGGCCGACGTTGCCCAGAACGTGGTAATCACGATGGACGACTGCGGCACCACCCAGGGTATTACCAAGGGGGTTGTTTACCGCGGTGAAAAAGTTGAAGTGCGTTTGGTTGAAGCGATCAATGGCCGGGTCTCACGGCACAACATCGTGAACCCGGTAACGGACGAGGTGATCGTCAAAGAGAATGAGATGATCACGGCCGAGATTGCACGCAAGATCGAAGAAATGGGCCTTGAGAAAATTCAGGTCCGCAGCCCGATGACTTGCGACGCGTCGCTTGGTGTTTGCCGCCGTTGCTACGGCATGGATATGTCCACCGGTGCGATGGTCGAAGAGGGTATGGCTGTCGGTATCATCGCCGCTCAGTCGATCGGTGAACCCGGAACACAGTTGACGATGCGGACATTCCACATCGGTGGTGCCGTAAACACCAGCGTTGAAGACAGCGAGATTCGCGCTAAGAAAGCGGGTACAGTCAAGTTTGCCAAAATGCGTTGTGTAACCAATGACGAAGGCAAGCAAATCGTACTGACGCGAAATAGTGAAATCGTCATGCTCGATCCGAAGGGTCGCGAGCTCGAAAAGTATGACATTCCTGCTGCAGCCGTTCTGGCGGTCAAAGAAAACGAGGCGGTTGAAGAAGGCCAAGTGCTATGTGAATGGAACCCACACAAGATTCCGATTATCTCGGAAGTCGGCGGTAAGGTTCGATTCGATGATGTCGTCGAAGGCGTCACCATGCGAAACGAGCGTGACCCCGGTGGTGGTACCCAGCAAACAATCATCGATCACAAGGGTGACCTGCACCCGCAAATTGTGATCGAAGGTGACGATGGAAAACCGCTAGACGTCTACTATCTCCCCGAACGTGCGGTAATCACCGTCCAAGAAGGAAGCACCGTATCGCCTGGTACCGACCTTGCCGAAATGCCGCGGGAGTCCCAAGGCGTTGCCGACATCACCGGTTGTCTTCCTCGGGTAACTGAGATTTTCGAAGCTCGCAAGCCGAAGGATCCTTCCGTGATCGCGGAGGTCGATGGTGTCGTCGAGCTGTCACAAACACGCAAGCGTGGTAAGCGAACGATTTTGGTTCGCAGCGAAAGTGGCACTGAGCATGAACACCTAGTACCTCACGGGAAACGATTCCTGGTGCACACCGGTGACGAGGTGAAAGCTGGTCAAGCTCTCGTTGATGGCCCACTCGTACCGCACGACATCCTGCGTGTTAGCGGTGAAGAGGCGGTGCAGCAGTATCTGACGCACGAAGTTCAACAGGTCTACCGAAGCCAGCGTGTGGAAATCAACGACAAGCACGTTGAAGTCATCATCGCTCGCATGCTACGGAAGGTTAAGATTGACTCGCCCGGCGATACCAACTTGCTGCCCGGTTTGGTGATGGACAAGTTCGAGTTCCGGCGGGTAAACAACGAGACCGGCGAATGCCTCAAGATCGTTGAGAAGGGTGATAGCGAGTTTGCCGAAGGGGCTCTCGTTCCACGTGAGACCTTCGAACAAACCAATGCGACGATCGAAGGCCTCGGCGGAACTCCAGCGACCGGCAAGAAACCCAAGCCAGCCACGGCGAGCACCCAGTTGCTTGGAATTACGAAAGCGGCCGTCCAGAGTAGTAGCTTTATCTCAGCGGCTAGTTTCCAAGAAACCACCAAGGTGCTGACCGAGGCCGCTTTGGCCGGTCGTGTAGACCGCCTTGTTGGACTAAAGGAAAACGTAATTCTTGGACACCTGATTCCTGCCGGTACCGGCTTCAGAACCTTCCAAGAGTCCGAGGTTTCTTACCGACGGGAGGCGTTGGAAGACTTGGTCAATCGAGGCACGCAGGCGATGGAAGAGCAGTTCCCGCTCTTGCAG
>DNPC01000432.1 GCA_003501565.1 Planctomycetaceae bacterium
GAAAACTGACCGGACGGGCCGCCGCAGCATCCTCGACGAGAATCGTGCTCTTCGCACTCAAGCCGTTCCAGCGAGCCGTGATTTCTCCCTGCCCAGATGCTAGCGGTCTTAATTGCAATTGATTCAATTTCACAATCGGATCGGTCGGTAGCGACCATTCGACTGCATCCGTAACATCTTCGGTAACGCCATCGGAACGTCTTGCGACAACGACGACGCCTTGGTAGTCACCGGAGCCGCGGAGCTTGATTTCCCTTGGATAGACCTCCAGTTCTTCCCATTGATCTTGGGAAGTAGCGTTCGCTGCGGGGGCGGCAAGCTTTGCAGGCACTTGTTTCTTCGCTTCATCACCAGGCACTTCATCTGCATGACTTGGGGAGCCAATTGCGATCGTTGCGCCGATGAGTGCAGCTGAGCGAAGAATTCGTTTTAGGATGTGCATTTTCATCATATGTTGCCATCGATTCCAAGTCTGGTCGTCGTGTTCGCTTGCTAAGCCGTTGATTCGAGTGTTCGGCACACTACTTTTTTTCTGCCTGCTGCTTGGCTTGGCGTAGTTGTTCAAGACGACTGAGCGGTTTGGTTTGCGTGGGCTTGGCGGCAGGTTTGGATGCCTTAGGCTTATCTTTTGGCTGCACCGGTGGTGCGGTTACCTGTAACTCGCCGCGGCCAGCAGTTTGCAAGATCACTCCTGTCGGACGTGTTATGTACGCTTTGACATGAATAGTCTTGTGGGGCGCGACGCGAGCTTTACTTGTGACTTCGACTGGGAAGACCACTTGTTCGGCCTTTCCATCCCATTTGACTTTGGTCTGCTTAGCCGTGACGCCCGCGGGCAGGCTCACGATTTCGAACTCAACTTCTCCTTCCGGGGGACGTTTGGCGGTCACACCCACAATGATGTTACCGCCCTGCCCTTGTTCGACGACTGCTTTGACGAATTTGAAATTGAAGTACGAGTCTTCCACGGGAAGTGTGACATAGTCAGAAGAGCTGTACACGATAGCGTTGGTGGCCTTACTTCTGGCCAGCATCACAAATGGATGCTCGCCAATCGCCGCTTTGGTGTTCGCAGTGATGGGGACCTTCACTTCGGTTTGATCCGCGTTGATGCGTACCGAACGACTGGTAGACGTACCGCTTGGGTTATAAACCGGTTGCAAATAGATCGGATCCTTGTGGCCTTCGGCCCGCGTTGCGCGAACCGTAAAGTAACCCGTGCCGCCGCGCACAATCGGCACCGTCGGCTGCACTAGCTCGATCGAAAACGGATGGGCTTGGCCGACAGAAACCGCTAGACGATTCGCATCATGTCCCCACATATCACGATTGTTTTGGCCACGCACCAGCATCGTCCTTTGGGCGACACCGCCTTCGATGGTTGGTCGATCGGTAGCGGTGGTCTGGGCATCCAGCGGTGAAAGAGTGGAGTTGATGTCAGCGTCGGATTCAGCCTCGAAGACGACGGGCATGTATTGAGCCGAAGCTGGTATGGAATCGGTCTTTAATTTGATACCCGCCGGGGCATCTTTCAGTGCAAGTGCCAGGTCACCACCAAAGCCGCGCCGCAGCGCTCGGACCAATATGGCCATGCGGCCACCCTTGGGAACCGTCACCGTTTGCGAAAAATACCGCTGCCATTCGCTAATAGTGAGATCAAGACTAGGCTTCGGTGGAGTGACTTCAATTCGATAGGCATGTAGTGGGCTACCTTCTCGAAGCTGGTCTCGGATCGCAATCAGATACTCACCGTCTTCAGGGATCTTTAGATTCTCGATTTTGCTGTCAGGTCCACCGGAGTCGTCGTTAACACTAATGCGACCACCTTTGGCTTTGTGTACTTCCAGCCAACTATCCAGAGGGCTGCGAAGGAACTTTCGACCGTAGACCGTGAGGTTGATGCGCTGGTCCTTCCGCGCCGAAATCTTGAACCAATCGATATCACCAGCTGTTTCCAGGCATCCATTGAGCGCGACGGGAACAGTGTGGACAGTTAATTTGGCGCGATCTGAGTCATCTTCTTCACCGGCGTTGGGAAGGTCGGCGACTCGCAACATGTTTGGCGAAGGAGCGAATTTCCCGTCTCGTTCGGCAACGAATGCGAAGTCGCCTGGCGAGTCAGGTAACTGAATCTCTTGCTCCCAGGATTGTCCCGACGCATCAACGATTTGGGCAACCAGTTTTTCACCCGGGCGTCCACCCGAAGGCAAAATCGAAACCGGACGCGGGAAATCACCAACATGTAAGCGGTACTGGCAGCGGTCGTTTCCACCAAAGCTGCTTTCGCGAACTTCGATAATGTACTTGCCGGCGTCGGTTGCGACGTAGGAACATACACAGTCTTGCTGTACGAGCGGCGCGTCGTCGCTACGGGCAACTTCAAATCGATTTCGATCAAGAATTGCAACGAAGGGATCGAAGAACTCAGTACCCAAGCGCAGGCCCTCGAGTTCGATCGTAACCTTTTGGCCTTCCGCTAGCTGGATTTCGTAGTAGTCGACGTCCTCGTTCTGGACTACACCATTGATGGTTGTGTTCAGCGAAATTGGCTGCGGCGATTCAAATTTGCTGTTCGGCTCTTTCTCCGTAATCTGAGGCAACGGTGAAACGCCGAAGTAACGCATATTGCTGATACCGGTCTTGGTGACTAGCCGCATTGCATGCAATCCGGGCTGGCAATCCTGGGCGATTACCATCGTGGCTGTCACCTTTGACGCCGACGCAGCCTTTAGTTCTGAAACTTTGATTCCCGGCGTGTAGACAAGCACCTCATGGATATCGTCGAGCCGCGCTCCGGCAATCGTAACTTCGATCTCTGTACCGAGTTGGCCGCCGGGGGGCGTGAAGCGACTCAACGTCGGAGCGTCCGCTCGGGCGTAACCAGCGAGAAGATACATGCTGGCGATAGTGAAACAGGCGCAACTAAGCCAATTGCTGCGTTGTGGGTGAGACATCCCTTTACCTTTCGTGGACTCTTCAACTAGCCGCCATTGGAGCCGCAGCGAGAGTGCGGACGCATGGAATTGTCAGTCAAGTCGGAACCGCGGCAACACGCAGCCCTTCCCGGCCCGTCGCCTAGACTAGCAATTCCTTAATGACTTCGCCGCCGTCGACAATTTCGATCGGGCGATCACCCGGAGCCATCAATTCTTTGTCGGCAACGATTCCGAGCAAGTGGTACATCGTTGTCGCCAAGTTTTCAGGTGTCACGGGATCCAAGTCCGGCTCAGATGCGGTAGGGTCGCTTGTGCCATGCACGTAGCCGCCTTTCACGCCGCCACCTGCCATCATGACACTGAAGACTTTGGGCCAGTGGTCTCTACCTGCATCGGAGTTGATCTTGGGTGTACGTCCAAATTCACTGGAGACGAGAACCAGAGTCTTTTCCAGCAGTCCCCGCGAATCCAAATCATTAATGAGGGCCGCTAACCCTTGATCGAGAGCAGGCATAGTGCGATTGAAGTTTGTCGTAATGTCACGGTGCATATCCCAGCCGCCGTAAGTCATGCTGACGAAACGAGCACCGGCTTCTACCAATCGCCGAGCAAGCAAGAGTCGCTGTCCAGCTTGATTTCGACCGTAGCGGTCACGTAGCTTTGCGTCCTCTTTGTCAATATCGAACGCGAGCCGAGCTTTTTCGGAATTGATCAGACTGTAAGCCCGCTCGTAAAAGCTATCCATAGCGCCGACGCCATCGGCATTCTGCCGGGCAGAAAAATACGAGTTAACGGTTTCGAGCGCACTCTGGCGACGTGCAAATCGCTCCGCATCGACCCCACCCGGCAAATTTAGATCTTGAACTTTGAAGCCCTTGTTGGCCGGATCTGCTCCCAGACTAAATGGACCATAGGAACTGGAGAGATAGCCGCTGCCGGCGAACTCATTGGGTTGCCGAGGGATGCTGATGTAGGGCGGAAGATTGTTGCGCGGTCCATATTCGTGACTGACGACACTTCCGAAACTCGGATACACCAATGCAGGGCTGGGCTTGTAGCCGGTGAACATGTTGTGCGTGCCGCGTTCATGGGCCGCTTCGCCATGCGTCATCGAACGAATAATGGTGTATTTGTCAGCACACTGGGCTAGCTTCGATAGCGTCTTACTGATGACTTCACCGGTGTTCGTCTTGATTGTGCCCATCTCACCGCGGTATTCGAGCGGGCTGTAAGGCTTGGGGTCCCAAGACTCTTGTTGGGCCATCCCGCCTGGCAAGAAGACGTGAATTACGCTCTCGGCTTTGGCGGGAATAAAGTCGTAGTGCTTTTGATCGCCAAGTACGCTACGTGCTCGCAACAGATCCATCAGCGTCAATCCGCCGAAGGCTCCCACGGTCAACATGTTACGACGTGAAAGACTGTTTCCCCAACATTTCATGGGTGCACTCCGTCAATTTAAGGACTGAATCAATTCGAAGTCGATCTGAGGCGGGCGGATTTACTAGGAAGACCGCGGCGCGAATGAGCTGTCACAGTTCGAACGACGCATCTACCTGTTCGTCGTCTGCGGCAAGATTCGTGCGGTGGGATTGTGCGAGGTGGGAAGCGTGATCGGCGGCTGCACAAACGCCGCGCAACGTGCAAGCGGCAGATTTTCTCGGAACCAAGTCTACCGCTGCAGGTCACATGATAGGTAGAGTCGACGCAACTGTCAAAGTCCTGGCGTCTCCCTCAAAAGCATGTTCGCACTACTAAACTGCTGGGCTACAACGGGTTACGAGACATGGCTGCCTAAACCTCCTAGCCTAACGCGACGAATCAGCTCGGTTTCAGGCTTAAATCGCTGGGCCGGTGCGTATGCACTTGATTACTGGCTCTCCTTACGCGATCGCCCCTCGATGTGGTCAAGCCAGGGTTCAAACGATTCAAGCTCTGTATAGAACATCGCACTTGCATCAATCCGGCGGTCTTCGAGCGCGTCGACGTGCTGCCGAATCGGCTGAATCCGGCCCAGTGCGGGCAAGCCCCAACACCACACCGCGAACAGGCAGAGGAATGCGAGGACTAGCTGCCATCCCCCCATCCGCCTCTCGGGGCCATCCTGTTGAGCATGCTGGTGGGTTCTGGACACGGAAATATCTCTACCTTGAGTGACTGTACTTCGGCAGCTGGTTCACGGAGAGTCCGCAAAGACGCTTGCAATCCACTCGCCAAAAACGACATCAAACATTAGCCACGCCATCAGAAGTGTCAGTACAAGGTTTAGGCTCTGCCCACAGACATATAAGAGCAGCGGCTTGCCGCCTTTCAGGTAGGGCCACAACGCCGCGACTCGTGTTTCTAGTCCGATGCATACAAACGCTAAGCAAAACAGCCAGCCACGAAATACCTTAGTTGTTTCCTTTACCATGCCACCGACCAGCACATCGCCTTCGGGTACCAGTCCGTGGATAAGTGAAAAAACGATTGATGCGGCGATAAAGCCCAGCACAAACTTGGGGAAGCGGATCCATATCTCTGAGACCCGTGGCTTTGTTTCAGCATTGTTGCGGTCGACGACGGTAACCCAGTAAACCGCAATTCCAAAGGCACTAACACCGATCAAGATGTTTTGAATCATTTTTACGGTCGTGGCGACGTATTCCCCTTGTTCGCCTAGTACGCTACCAGCGGCAGCCACCGCTCCGGTGGAATCGATAGTGCCTCCCATCCAGGCCGCCCCAACGATGGGGTTGAATCCGGGAATGTTGGCGATGACAGCTGGCATGACTACCATCATCATCACGGTGAAAGAAAGGCTCATCCCGACGGCCAACGACAGCTCTTCTTTCTTGGCCTTACAGGCTGCCGCCGATGCGATAGCTGCTGACACCCCGCATACGGACATGTCAGCGGAGATCACCATGTTGAGTGAGCGCGATTGCATCTTTAGGACTCTTTGTCCAAACCAGTAGGTGCTGATTAGCACGATTGGTGTCACGATCCAAGCAACACAAATGCCGGGGATGCTAAGTGCAAACAATCGGCTCATGAGGACCTCGGCCCCCAGAATCACCAAGCCGGTCTTGATGAAGAACTCTGACTGCACGGCTGGAGCAAGCAATTTGGGCGTCCCCACGGTGTTGCTTATGATAAACCCCACAAGTAAGGCCCACAGAGCATATTCGAGGTTGTATGCCTTCACGACGACTTGGCCAGCCATTACGTAGGCAATCGTGGCGAGAGCGAATACACCTAGGAATCCTGCAGCGAATCCAAGCGATTTCGATGTGCCATCGCGGACCGTTACTGCAATCGTCAGTAGGACTCCGAGAATAGCGGCGGCCCCCAAGATGCCAGTGATCTTCGCGGCGTTTCGGGTTGAGGGCGCGGGCGCTGGTTCGGCCTGGCTCTCCTTACTGGTAGCAGAATCTCCCTGCTGATCAGTTTCTGGTGCGTCTGACGGCTCAATCGCTTCTGGAGATGCCTTCGCGGGTTCGTCCAGCGGCGCAATTGAGTCAAGTGGTTGTTCTTTCCAGCTGCCGGGTTTGGCGACGAAACTCTTCAGCGGATTGCGAAAGATAAACTCAGACTGACCGTCGGTAGTCTCCCAGGTGGAGCTGGCAGCAACGGTGAGAAAGGCGATGGTTAGCAATGTTGCACCGCAAAGTACCGCCAACCAATCATCGCTGATTCGACGTCCCTGCGATGAAGGTGCAGCAGGGTCCGCATCAGCGGAGGGCACGTCGTGGCTATCATCGGGTGCATTCATCAGTGGCGGTTCCGTGTGCGACGCTTCAGCTGTTCATGGACAACCAGAAACACGCAAAGGATAGCTTGCGAAAGCACGGTTTGCTAGACTCCCGTCCAGCACCGCGCATTGGTTGCAAGCCGCCTGATCGAGCGACGTTATTTGTCGGATTGGCTTTGGGCGCCTTCTTCGATCGCAAAGAGTTCGCTGCGATTAGCGATGAATAAAGTGCCGTTTGCCGCTACTGGCGTTGTGAATACGGAGTTGTCCATGCTTTGATCGTCCCCGATCTGCTCCATTTTCTCTGACAATTTGAACACTCGCATATAGCCATCTTCGTCCCCGATGTACACGCGATCTTCGACGATGAGCGGACTGGCCCAGCTTGCAGAAAACATGTCGAACGTCCAATAGGCCTTGCCGGTTTTGGCGTTTAGACAGTGAATAACACCGCTGAAATCAGGCAGGAACAGAAAGTCATCCTTGATGGCAACTGTTCCGCAGGTGCGATGCATAGTCCCCTCGAAGTCTTCCAGGTTTTCGCCCATGTAATGCCAGACAAGGGCGGAGTTTGGGTTTTCCCGCTCAACATCGCCATCATCTTTGACAAGTGCTTGAAATCTCTTGTGTTCGATGGGTTTGTCACCGCTCTTCTCGTTAAAGACCAAAGTCGGGCTAACGTCGCCACGTTTGGTTGGATCGATGCACCACAAATGACCTTGGCCCTCACCAAGTTCAGGATCTTCACCGACAGCGACATAAACTAGTCCGTCGTAAACAACGGGGGTCGCGATGATATGATTGCGTGTTGCACCGGGGCCATGCTCGTAGAACGACTCTTTAGGATTGCAGTCGAATTTCCACAGCATCTTGCCTTTACCGTCTGCGCCTTCGGGATCGAAACTGTACAAATAGCCATCTCCACCACCGAACAAGACCTGCGGTTGACCACCCAGAACTGCGTAGGCGGGTGAAGACCATTGTCCGTGGAGCAAATTCTCGCCGGGTGAGTTATCGGCCCAGAGCAGTTTTCCTGTTTCTCGGTTCAGGCAGATGAAGCTTGGGGCATCTGCATTGACGATATGTCCCTCTTCGTCGGTGCCGTTTGAAGTGTTGATGAATAGTTTGTCACCCGCGCCAGTGACGGAGCAAGCCGCCATATTGTGTTGGCGAACACCAAGTTCTTTCATCATGTCGAACGACCATACCACGTCGGCTTCGTCGCTAGAGTCGCTTGGTTCGGTTGTGATGCCGTCGTTTTCTCCGTCATGGAAGCCCATGGCATCTAGGCAAACAACTTCACCGCGACTGGTCACGTACCACAGGCGTTCGCCATCGACCAGTGGTGCACAGCAAATACCTTGCTCTGGCCAGTCCAGGGATCGCCCGTCAGGAGGTGGTAGCTTTTCACTGGAGTGTTGCCAAAGGAACGACCCGTCGCTTTCCTTAAAGCAAAGCAAAACACCTAGGTCAACTTCGGCTGGAAACCGTTTTGTGTACCCATGGCCGTTGTTGGTGCCCACGTAGATCTGGCCATTGGCAACGACTGGATTGCCATAAGTTTCCGTTCCAAGTGGCGCGGACCAGCGTACATTTATGCCTTCTACAACGTCCCACTCAACTGGAATGTTCTGTTGGTCACTAACGTTGTTGCGCAGTGGGGTACCGGCCCATTGTGGCCAGTCACCTTTACCAACAGATGCCTTGGCAATTTCTTTCTTGACCTCCGCAACCGCATCGAAATCGTCGGCCGCCATTGCAGAGACGCATAGCATCGAGCATGTGATTGCACCCAAGATCTGACAGATTGGTTGAAGTCGTTTACGCATGTTGGTTGTTGCTTTCTATTGATACCGTCATGTCACGGCGCCGCACGCGGTAGCTTGGCCAAGCGATGTCGGACGGAGAGAATCGGATTGCCTCTGAACTCCACCACTATGGTAATTGTCAGACAGAGTTGCGACCACCGGGCCGCTATTGGCTCGCTTTCAATTCGTGGCTATTGGAAGTAGTATTGCTTGGATTGGCCAGTGAAGCGCCTGATGTTTAACTAGATTCCAAGCCGCCGAGAATCGTATATGTTCGCCTTTTACACTTTTCGCCGTCAGGCTTGCGTGTGGCTGACGTTTGTGGCGGCCTGCTTGGCAGGTGGCTATGCGCCTGGCCACGATTTGCCGCTGGGGCACGTCGAACGGGACATGCAGGTCGTGGCATTCCCCGATCGCATTGAGTTCCAGTACACCATTGAGATGGGGGCCGCAACGATGCGGCAAATGTATACCCAACTACGTGAAGAATCCCTCAAGAACGCGTCGAAGAAGCGCCCCGCGCTTGACCAGCTGCCCGAGGAAACGGATGCAGCCTGGCATGCCTTTCGAGAGGCTATGGCCCCCAGGCTAGCCGCCAATATACGCGTCATGAGGAATGGTAAATCTGCGAAACTGAAAACGATAGAGAGCGAAACAGTTTTCAAGCACACGACCAGTCTTTCTTTCGTCTTCGAAACGCTGCGGGACCAGCTGGACGATTCGGAATACAGGCTAGAAGTTCACGACCGGAACTTCGTTGCTAATGATGGTTACCATCGAGTGGCCATCAAGGGGCGCAGAGGCCTAGGAGTCACAGATTCCACTACCAAAGTAACGGTGTCACAGATCGATCGCACAGCGTGGTCAAAGCTGTCCACTGCGAAGAAGCGTGCGCGAGTTTTGGTGCATGCCACTGTTGGGCCTAAAAAGGCGCCATAAAAAACGGCGACTACCCATTGAGTAGTCGCCGCCGGAGTGTTGTGTCACAGGCTCGCTGCAATTGTCCGTTACTCAATACCTTCGGACTTCGCACCCATCTCAACGGCCCACAGCTTGGTGGGACTCTCCGTCAAATAGTACAACCGACCGTTCGCAGCGATCGGAGTCGTGCGAATCTTGGTCCCGTCGTCGTGCTCAATCTCACCGATGAGGTTCAGTTCTTTGGAGTGTTCGAAGATGTAAAGGATGCCGTCGTCATTTCCGATGAACACTTTGCCGTCGACGATGAAGGGCGATGACCACGTGTTCGCAAACATGCTTTCGGTCCAGTACAGTTCGCCTGTCAGGGCGTTCAGGCAGTGAACGTGCCCGCCCAGCTCAGCGGTGTAAAGAATGTCGTCCTGGATCGCACAGGTCGACATGCTTCGTCCGAAGTAATATGTCTCGCCAGTTGGGCTGGGTTTGCCGGGCTCGGCAGGGCCACCATAGTGCCAAACTTCCGCTGAATCCGGGTTGGGGACTTCAACCAATTCAGGTTCACGCGATTTTACGATGGTCGGCGAAATGTCTTTGTCGGCGTTGGATGGGGTTTTCGTAATGTCGATGCAGTACAAGTGACCGACCCCGGTATCATGCTCGGGGTCTTGCCCAACACTGATGTACAGCTTGTCTTTATAGATAACAGGCGTTGCTACGAAGTCGTTTGCAGTACCGCGACCACCCAGGCGATATTCAGCATCTTTGGGATTGCAATCAAACTTCCAGAGTAGCTCTCCCGTCTTGGGTTCAAAACCGTATACCCAACCGTCTCCACCGGGGAAGATCATCTGGGGCTGGCCGCCGGGTTCAGCATATGTCGGGTTGGACCATTGGCCGTGCATGATGTTGCGCAGCGACTGTCCGGGCAGATTGCTGCTCCATAGAACCTTGCCGTTGCTCTTGTCGAGTGCAAGGAAGCTCGGTGCATCGCCGGATGGAACTCGCAGGTGAGCTGCGTCGACACCGTTACTGGTAAGCAGGAAGAGGATGTCGCCCATGATGAGTGGCGAGCATGTGGCGATGTTGTGAGGGAACACATTCAATTCGCCGATCATGTCGACTTTCCAGTTGATGGAGCCGTCGTTGATGTTCCCGCAAATTACTTCACATCGATTTCCGATGTAATAGAAAAGATCGCCTTCGATAGCCGGGGTTGAGCAAATGCCCTGTTGCGGCCAATCCCAAACCCTTCCGGCGGCCAATTTGTCGTGGACGATTTGCCACAGGAATTTGCCGTCTTTCTCGCTGAAGCACATCATGACACCTTTGTCACCGGTGATGCTCGTGTCGCGAGGAAACTCGTTGTTGGTTCCTACCAAGATTTTTCCGTTGCTGACTACCGGGCCGCCGTAGGCACGTGACCCAAGTGCCACCGAGTAGGCGATGTTCTCACCTTCGAAGATGTCCCAGCTATCAGGAATTCCCGTAACGTGTGGATTGACGAAGTTTCTTTGAAGATGCCCGCCGTACATGGGCCAGTCCGTCTTGGGTGGATCAAGGAGCTTTACTTCTTGTCCGTTGGTCGGGCCAGCAAGACTAGCGAGCGCCAGCAATGCAAGCACCGAATGAGCGTAAACAATTCGTTGAATCATCGGATGTAGTCTCCAAAGCCCGAGGGCTCGTTAGTTTGCAGTCTTAAGTGATTGGTTTCAGTAACCGGGCGAACGAAAACGCCCAAGCAAAAGGGTAACCCATTCTCCCCTCGGGAGGGTCGGAAGCCACCTTTTGTTCTGTCCCAGGGGATCAACCCAACGCTAGCCATGCTCACGGGTGCGTTCCTTCCATGAACGCACGTGCACCACGTTCAATCCTCCCGGGGGTGGGCAGCCTTATTTCACGAGTACGTTATCGTAGAAAATCTTTGTTCCTTCCTTTGGTGGCTGGATGCCCTGAGCCGAGCCGTACAGCCCAGCCGGTCCGGAAGTATTTGGGTTGGGATCTTCCAGCTCCAACGTCCACTGCTCTGGCTCGGCTTCGTCTTTGGGCCAAACTTTGCCGTAGATTTTTCCTGTGCCTCCATCGACCTTGACCATCAGTTTCATGCGGTACCAGGTGTCGGGCTTCCAAGGGTACTCAATCTCCGCCGAAACGCGAGGAATTGCATCCCAAGCGGAAACACGCAGCACTTGCTCAGCACCCACCAACTGGAAAATATAGCGGTTCGCAGTGATCCCCATGTTGGGCATGTACTGGCCGATCTGCTCTCCCATTACATCAGCGGAAATTTCGTAGCCACTGTCATCTGGTTGGCCGGCGAAGGCGTACCACTGACGATAGAAAGGAACGGCGATGCGGGCAGTCTTGCTCAGCACCGTATTGCCATCTTTTACTGTGGTGACGTAACGCAGTTGGTGGTTGGTCCAGCCGCCAGGAATCGTTCCAGGTCCGAGTGACTCGAAATCTTCTTTGTAGGGAAGGCTCGGAACGACGCGAACTCGAATATTCGACTTCAGCTCGCCGACGCTCGCAACGATTTCACCACCTTGTCCGCCCGGTTGTGCCGCAGCGGTAAAGGTCTGACCGGAAAGCTCTCCCGCCAGGACAGGTCGCGCTGCGCCCTCACCAAGTCCAGGTCCGGGCGGCATGGGAGCAAGCGTAAGCTGAGGCTTGGTTTCACCAATCAGCCGACCGTCAGCATCGAACAAGTGCGCTGTGAAGTTAACCGATTCTCCCGCCTTGATCGCGATCTCGGCCGGCGTAACTCTTAGGGCGGCAGGTTGCCCGCTGGGGTTTGGGCCCGGGTCGGCAGCCAAGCTGGTTTCTGGCTCTGCTGCGGGGCGATAGGAACCGAGGCAGTAGAACTCTTCAGTTGTCCCGAAGAAGACACAACCATTGGCGATTGCCGCGGACCCTTGTACTTCAACATCAAAGCGGGGGTCCGCAGGTTGGAACTTCTTGCTCTTGAGCCGGCGGCCTTTGTTGTTGGCATCAAGAATATGGAAGTAGCCGTGTACGGAACTGAGGTAAATTTTGCCATCGCCGATCACGGGAGAGCCGGTGCAGTTGCGTCCAAACTTTGCCCGCCAAAGTCGCTCACCAGTCTTGGCATCGTAGCAGTAAAGGCGCCCCTGTCGATCGGGCAAGAACAGCTTTCCGTCGTAAAGCATCGGAGAAGGGTACTTGAACTCGATGCCTTCTTTTTCCCAGACCAGCTTTGGTTCTGAGCCGCTAATGTCCAGGCAAATCAATCGTCCAACGCTTGCACGCCCGGGGATCTCTTCGCCGTGTGCACAGTAAAGCAAGTTGCCGTCCAGTACGGGAGCGGGATTCATCGCACCGCTACCGAATTCGAAGCTCCACACTTTCTTGCCCGTGTTCACCTGGAACGCGTGCATGCGGCCGTCGCCCCCACCGCTGATGAGTAGTCTTTGACCGCCCACAGTCGCAACAATTGGCACACAGCGGTAGGAATTGGATGGACGGAATCCTGTTGAATTCGACCAAGCAACTTCACCGGTGTTCTTGTTAAACGCAAAGAAGCGACAGCCACCACCTGCGTGAGATCCCCAGTTAGAGCTAAGCATGCTGAGCATCACCAGATCGCCATCGACGACAGGGCTGGTCACACGGCCGCCATAGCCCGTAATCCGTCCGAATTCTTCGGTCAGAGAACGCTTCCATTTGACTTCGCCAGTCTCGCCATCAAAGCAGAACAGGAAGCCTTGGGTGCCATGTACATAGACATTGCCCGTTTCGGGGTCACCTGCTGGCACGGTCCAGCCCAAGCGAATACTCACGATCGGCGTGAAGAAGATACTGAACCGATGCTCCCAAACGATGTCACCGGTTTTGGCATCCATGCACACAAAGCGCTCTTGCTCTTGAGCACCTTCGCCAACGCGGCTGATCAAGTACACCTTGTCATTCATGACGATTGGTGTTGATCGGCAGCTAACATCCTTCTTCATCCACAGCACTTCATCGAAGTCGCCAGGAAGGTCCTGTTCAAGGGATACACCTGTCTTCAGCGGCCCACGCCAGTTGGACCAATCAGCAGCAAGGCCGGATTTTGCGTCGACAGCCCAGGTGACTGCGCTAAGCACAAGTAGCAGTTGCAGAGTGCCACACAGCAGCGAGCTGAAGGCTCTCGACTCGGCTGGCACGGTAGGTAAGGAAAATCGCATGTGGTGAGTGACTCCAGGTTGTTGCTGTTGAGCCTGCAGAGTTCGGGGGTGCTGCTAGGCAACGTCGGCGTAGATTCTTGGACTTAAGGAGAGCAATTGTCCCAACTGCTCCGGAATGATCGAGGACAATCGTTCGGCAATGGAGCGATTGGGGAACCGTTCTGCATTAAAACGCAACCGTATGTAGGCTGCTAAGGTTTACTAATGTCGTAACTGTATAGAAGTTCTTGGTCTCTCAAATAGAGTTTCCCGCCGGCAATGACGGGGTGCGTCCATGCTCGGCCGCTGGGAGCCCGCTGAGGAGAAGCCGCCGGCAGCTTGAATCGGCCTTTGACGTTCCAATCCTCCGGAGTCGCCTTTACTAGGGCAACCTCCGAATCGCGTTCATCGAACAGGTACAGGTGACCATCAGCCTGAATGAGCGAGCCGTCGCCGAAGCCTGAGGCCCCTCTCTTGTACCAGTTGAGTTTGCCGCTTTCTAGATTTTGGCAAACCCAGCCTCGACGATCTGAGCAGCCGTAGATGTGTCCGTCTTCGAGCACAAAACCACCCAGGTTGTTCTTCATGTTCTTGCTGTTGCGTGAGCTGTACAGGCTCTTGGCTTCAAATGCGTCGCCGGATTGGCTGATTTCAAGCAGGTCACATCCAGCTCCACCGTAACCCACGCTCACGTAAACGAATTGTTCGTGCTGAACTGGAGTGGGGATTACAACGTCGGAATAAGCGCGGGAGCGAACGTGTTCCCAAAGCAGTCCACCGTCCGATGCATCAACCCCTGCAACACCGCTTTGCGTCATGACGATGTATTGTTTCACCCCGCCGATGGTTGCCACGATTGGGGATGAATAGGTGGCCATGCCCTTCAGTTCGCTGCTGCGCCACAGCACATTGCCGGTGCTACAGTCGAGGGCCGCCAGCAAGCCGTCATCGCCGCCGGGTACACAGATCAGCTTGTTACCATCCACTAGCGGCGACCAGCAGTATCCCCAGCCAATGTTCTTCGGACCTCCGCCGATCGGATTTACTGCTCCGCCAAGATTGGCTTGCATGTCGACGCGCCATAAAACATCGCCTTTCACCGAACAGGCGACAAGCTTTCCGTCGCCCGCCAGAGCAAAAACGCGTCCATCGGCGACAGTGGCTGCGGCACGTGGCCCAATTCCCCAGGCGTTGCCTTTGAAGTCAAACGGTTTGTCGTTGAGCTCAACCGCCCACCGCTCAGCACCGTCGCTGACACTCAAGCATAAGAGCTCCGATTTGCCGTCACGACTTCCAAGAATGTAAATCGAGTCTCCAACAACACTGGGGCTCGAGTAACCCAGGCCGACGGAGTTGACTTGCCAGGCCAGCGGGGGACCGCCTTCGGGCCAACTGTCCAGTAGACCTGTCTCAGCCGATTTATTGTCGCGGTTGGGCCCTTGCCAGCTTGGCCAGTCTTCAGCACTGGCGGTCGAGTTAATCGCAAGTGATACCGTCAATGCCGCGGAAACGGCGAGTCTTGGCCAGCGCAGAATGCTAGCAGCGGTTTTTTCCCACTTCATCAGGTAGGCCTAAGTGGTGTAAGTGGATGGAGAGATCTCCCCGAAAGGATACCCCGCCGCACCGGCCCGAGCAAGTATTCCATTGCTCCGGTCGCTCTGTGGGAAGCCCCCTTAAGGTCCAACCCCCCTGTGCCCCGCAGACCGCAATTCTGAGTTGCAACGCGGCTGCTCGATCAGCCTCGCCCATCCATACGCCAGAGCGCGGATGGATGACTTCCAATTCGGTTGTGTTACGGTTCTGTAATGCTCGCAAGCAAATCGCCCTCATGCGGCACTCTGCGGATTATGAACGCAACCAAGTGTGGTACACTCGCGCCGAAGGTCGCCAAAATCCGAACGTGAAAAAGCCAAACAAACTGTGAGGAAACCATGAATTATCGAAAATCGTTTCTGATGGCGTCTGCACTCTTGTGCACGGCGTCTTTCTCGTGGGCTGCCGACTGGAGATCCTTTCGCGGTCCGCTAGGCAACGCCAGTGCTCCTGATGCAAAGATTCCAACCCAGTGGTCGCCCGACGCCAACCTGGCATGGAAAACAGAGATGCCCGGTCCGGGAGCATCGAGCCCGATTATCGTTGGCGACAAAGTGTTCGTGACTTGCTACTCCGGCTATGGGATCGATCAAGCTGCACCTGGGAACATTGAAGAGTTGGTGCGCCACTTGGTGTGCGTTGATCTAAAGTCAGGTGAGAAAGTCTGGCAAAAAGACGTGCCAGTTTCATTGCCAGAAGACCCTTACTCGGGCATCGGTGTAACCGCCCATGGTTATGCATCCCATACTCCTGTCTCCGACGGTCAGAACGTATACGCTTTCTTCGGTAAGGGTGGGGTGCATGCGTTTGATATGGCTGGGAACGAACTGTGGAAGGCTGATGTAGGTAAAGAATCCGATCCCAACCGCTGGGGTTCGTCGTCCAGTCCTATCGTCTACAAGAATAACGTCATCGTCACCGCTTCAGCCGAAAGTCAATCGATTCGAGCGTTTGACAAAGAAACCGGTAAGGAAGTTTGGCGGCAAGAAGCCAAGGGCCTGGATGGCATGTGGGGTACACCCTCACTGGTAAAGGCCGGTGATCGCACAGAACTGGTCATGTGTGTTGCGAAGGAGCTTTGGGGATTGGATCCCGAATCTGGCGACTTGCTGTGGTACGCAGACGCAACCGGTGCACAGCAAGCCTATGCAAGCATCGTGCAAGACGGCGAACAAGTGTTTGCATTCACCGGTCGCGGCGGCGGGAGCGTGGCTGTAAAAGTCGGTGGTAGCGGCAATGTCAGCGAGTCCAATACCGTTTGGACCGGACGCGATTCCGCTAGTTTTGCTTCGCCCGTCGCACATAACAAAAAGCTGTATGTCGTGGCAAGGAACATCCTCACCGTGGTCGACGCGGAAACGGGAGCAAAGTTAGAACAAGTGCGACTCAAAGGTGTTCAGGCCACCGGCGGTCGGTTTGGTTCTCTCGACTACCCATCTCCGATCGTTGTCGGCAATCAGCTCTTCTATCTCAACGGAGGCGGCCAGATGTTCGTTTTCTCGCTCGGAAACGAGACCGAGCAAGTCGCCATCAATCGCTTCACGAGTGACAAAGAGACGTTCTGGGGCACTCCGGCGGTAAGCACCGATCGAATGGTGGTTCGCAGCTCCAAGCATCTCTACTGCATCACAGACAAAAATGAATCCGTCGATGCAGATCCAGGCTTGCTCGCTGCTAGCGAACCGGAAGAACCTAGCGGACGCGGTGGTGCGGGAGGCCCGGGTAGAGCCGGAGGTGGCGGCGGTCGATTCGATCCCGCTGCGATGTTTGACGGTCTGGATGCCAATAAGGATGAGAAACTGACCGCCTCGGAACTGGAAGGCAATCGGATGGCGGATCGCCTTATGACATTGGACAAGGATGACGACAAAGCTGTCTCCAAAGAAGAATTCACCGGCGGCATTGCCGGGCTGTTCTCACGTGGAGGCTCTGGTGGTGGGCGTGGCGGTCCCGGCGGCGGACGCGGGGGCTCTGGCGGACGTGGAGGCGCTGGAGGTGGTGGACGCGGAGGCTACGGGCAACGCGAAGACAGCCGACCGGAGCGGCCACAACGTCCCGCGATGGGCAAGTAAGGTATCGCCGACGTAAAAGTAAAGTCTCTTGTGCTGCACGCAGGTTCACTGAACTTGTGTGCAGTTTTTTATGCTTGGAAACATTTGTCAAACATGGGCGGTGCGTAGTTATGAAAACCGTGTCAAACATCCTCGTTATGCTGGTGGTAGCAAGTTCCGTGACGCCTTGGGGGAAAGCCCAAGACCGACCACCGCGAAGCATCGGTCGTATCGATCCCGAAATGGCGGAAAAGCCACCGGCCGGCAGCGACGTCCAGTGGAACGATGTGTCGCAGCAAAATATCGAGGGCCGCATACTGTCCGAAGCGCAGCGGGAGCGTTGGTTTGATCGCTTGCCGGCATCTGCCAATGGCCTAGTTACAAAGAACGTGTGGAATCTCAGCCGTGATTCGGCCGGCATGCTGGTCCGATTCAAAACAGACTCGACAACTATCCACGTCCATTACAAATTGCGGGATTCAGGGCTGGCGATGCCACACATGCCCGCCACCGGCGTGAGCGGCGTTGATCTCTACGCCCGTGATTCCGAAGGCCGTTGGCGCTGGGTTCAGGTGAGTCGGCCGACTAAGCAACTTGTTTCATCTAAGCTGGTTGATGGCCTAAGGCCTGGCCTACGGGAATACGTACTCTACCTCCCACTGTACAACGGAATTGACTTCCTACACGTCGGCGTCTCGAGTGGAAGTACTTTTGAGCAGCTTGCGCCTCGCGAGAAACCGATCGTGTTTTACGGAACGAGTATTACCCACGGCGCGTGTGCAAGTCGACCTGGGATGGTTCACACCGCAATTCTTGGCCGGCGATTCGATCGGCCGGTCGTCAACCTTGGATTCTCCGGCAACGGCCGAATGGACCAGGCAGTCGGAGAGTATCTCGTTCAGATCGATGCTGCTGCGTATGTGATCGACTGTTTGCCGAATATGAATGCAGAAATGGTTGACCGCAAGTGTGTGCCATTGGTCAAGCAACTGCGCGAAAGCCAGCCGACGACTCCTATCGTGCTAGTAGAAGACCGACGCAATACGAACAGCTGGATACTCCCCGAGCGTGACGCACACCACACAGCAAATCACTCAGCATTGAAGAGAGCGTACGAAGAGTTGTTGGCCGCAGGTACCGAGCGACTGTACTACATCGGCGGAGATGCGCTGTATGGTACTGACAGCGATGGAGCCACGGATGGTTCGCACGCCAATGATCTAGGTTTCTTTCGCCAGGCCCAGGTGTTTGCTCCGGTGCTAGAGACAGCTCTGCAGATGAGGCCCTAGAGGCAATGCCCCGAAATTTAATCACCCTCCCACC
>DNPC01000164.1:0-5316 GCA_003501565.1 Planctomycetaceae bacterium
CCTTCTTCGTACAGGAACGCTTCCGGGCCGCCAGAGGGTCCGGGTGGATCATCACTCATCCCGTAAACACGGCCACTCGAGTCAATCGCGTGGGCCTGTCCTTGCACGTCGCCGTCTAACAGCTCGATTTTCGTCAATTTGTCACCAGTCTCAGTGACATACGGGAAGCGTCCCGTTGCATCGGTAATTGTACCGGCAATCTGTCCGCGATCGTTGACTGCATCGACTCGGGCCGCCATTTCAGACACCGTCGTTCGTTTCGCATCATCCCCATCGATCTTCCATTTGAACAACGCGTTGTCGAAAACGTTGTTGGGCAACAATTTCTCGGTGCAACACGCCGCAATATATTTGCCATTCGGGGATATCTTGACGGATCCGGTTACAACGTATGGGTTGTGGTCATGAAGGACTGGCAGCGGTTTGACTGCCCACTTGCTGGCGGCTTCATCCCACTCCCAAATGCAGGGCCGAATTTTGGGCGGTTCGTTCCCAGTGGAATACCCCACAATACGATTTCCATCGCCGCTAATATCGGTTGCGTGGCAGACTAAATCACCCGCAATCGGTCGTAGCCGTTCAATTTTTCCACTGGAGCTTTCCCAAATAAATCCTGTCAGCGTTCCGTCTGGATTCCCAGGTGCGCGGCTAGCGTAACCAACGACACGACCATTATCACTGAGTGACTCGCAGTAGAGATTCGTAAAACCCTTGAGCTTTGGAATCGTGCGAACTGTTGTCGAATCGGCAAAGAAGAACTGCTGATTCAAGACGGCAATTCTGCTGTCCAGCTGCTCATGCATTCCAAGCACGTGGCCGCGTGAGTTGACCGCTAGAATGTTGCTAAGTGAGGGCGAGTTATCATAAACATCGAGAGTGCCCGACTTCCCCCGCCATACGGTCTTAACGACATCCGCAGCCGGCACTTTCCTGGCTTTGTCCGAAGAATCGTGCACAGCTATCGACTCGGCCGCCGAACAATTGGACTCCGTTACGCTTCCGCTCGTCAGACAGACAATGCAAACGGCGAGCAATGTCCAGTTGGATCTACCCCTGGGAAAACGGCCAAGCAAGTAAAGACAGATTCGCATAAAAATTCCCATTCAGGTATCCACTCGCGGTGAGCTCGCGAGCAACCCGCTCGTGCTAGCATTGCAGGTTGAGGTTGAGTTAAAGCGGCGCTTGAGGCTATTTTAACGCGATAGCTAGTCGCATGGATGGTCGACGGCTGCATTCTCTTCAACACGGATGTCAAACGATGAGCTTTCGCATCGTATCAGACGACTCGTTTTCTTCCGATCATACCAGTTTGAAATACTCAGCCTCACGACGAATTAAACGCGGATCTGGAATACAAAGCGGTCCAGCACCCCGAAATATCCTTCTGACACGGTTGAGCGCAATTGGAGATTGTATTCTCACGATGCCTTTGGCCGTCGACATCAAAAACCTATGGCCAGATTCAAAACTGACCTGGGTTGTTGACTGTGCCGCCGAATCCTTGGTTGGCCAGCACGAATCGGTCGACGAAGTCTTGCGAATCGAAAAGCGTTGGCTGCGAAATCCATCCAATTGGCCGACGATGCGAGCCGAGCTTGGACGCCGCAAGTTTGACCTGGTTGTCGACCCTCAGGGGCTTACTAAAAGTGCCGCCTTGGGATGGATCTCGGGTGCAAAAGAGCGTATCGGTTTTGGCTATTCGCACGCACGTGAAGTTGCACCGTGGCTCGTCAACCGTCGAGTACGGCGAACTGCCCGGCACATGGTAGATACTTACCGTGAATTACTCGCGCCGTGGAGCAACGTCACGCCGGGGCGCGGACGTTTTGCATACCCACGATTCGAGCAAGCGGCACAGAGCGCGACCAGCATGCTTGACAAACTCGATCTCAATCCCGTCACCGGTGAACGTTTCGTCTTGCTCAACCCCGGGGCGGGTTGGGAAACAAAGATTTGGCCGGTCCAGCGTTTTGCCAGTCTTGCCCGCGAGCTGTTCCAACAACATGGAATTAAGAGTGTGGTTTCGTGGGCAGGCCCTAAAGAGCAGTTAATGGCGTCGGCGATATCGGAAAACGCGCGCGGTGCTGCGGTAGCCTTACCCGATACCGATCTGATGGAACTAAGTGAAATCATCCGGTTGGCAGCTCTGATTGTCACCGGCGACACGAGCGCCCTGCACATTGCCAGCGCGGTGAACACACCTTGCGTTGCACTGCATGGCGTAACTTGGGCGGACGAATGTGGCCCCTACGGCAATCAGCATGTGGCGATCCAGTCACCGATGGCACCAGGTGGTGGAAAACCGATTCGGCGCGGCGCGAACACGGCGATGCAGGCCATTGAAGTCGACGATGCAACCCAGGCCTGTGAGGAGTTATTGGCTCAGCAGATCAGTTGTCGCGCGGCATAAACATTCGCGTTGAAAGGCCCGGGGGTTGGAATTGCATTTGGGGCTAGCCACACATTACTGATGAGAATCTTGCCGCACGCGCTCTCAGACGCACCGCAGCTTGCGAGCATAAAAAGCTTCGGCAAAACCACTTGGGCTCGCCGCTTCGACACCGCGTAACGCGAGTACACCTCTAAAGACGTCCTCTCGATACCAGGCGCGGTCACGTTGACTCGGGAAATGCGACAGTAGGTGAGAAATTTTGGCTTCGGCGATTTCAACTGATAACGGCACAAAAAAATTGGGCTGCCCCAGATCCCCATCAAACTTTGGAATCTCATATTCCAGAATCGTGCTCTCGCGAAACTCCTGCCAACACAACTCCGATACAATTCGGTGATCTTGGTGTGCATCTCGTCCGTGGTGCGTTAGTACCAAATCAGGCTGAATCTCTTCCCTGAGCGAGCGAAAACACTGCTTGATTTGATCAAACTCCGCCGGAAAGAATCCATCGCGGTACGCATGGGCAGTTACTCGTGCTTTTCCGCCGGACCAAGTCGCCGCGGACTGGAGTGCTTCGGCCTTGCGCTCAGATACAGATGACAAAACGTGCCAGTGCACCTGTGGTGGATGCTCCGAAGCGAGTAGCTGCCGAATCACGCCAGAACAACCGATCTCAATGTCATCAGAGTGGGCTCCCAGACAAAGCAGTCGCTGAAATTTGGGAAAGCCGAAGTCAATCACGTCAATCGTCCCATCGCGGTCTTGATAATGCGATTTCTGGCGTCGTACCCCAAGTCCGACTCAGTGCTCGTCCAAACTTCCCATGGCCGGATACCGCTTGCATGCATATCATCCAAGACCTTTTTCTCTTTGTATGTATCCATGCATCCCCAAAAGCCTGTGTAGTTGTAGCAGGCAAGTCGCTGTGCGGCGATCAGCCGTTGGAATGGTTGCGCCGCAAGGTCTTCACCGGGACGTAAGAAATCAAAGATCTCAGGCTCAAAGACGAAGAAGCCACCGTTCATCCATTGAGGAATCTCCGAGACGGGCACAATATCGGTCGCCAATCCCGATTGATTCGATACCAAGTGAAAACTCTGCGTTGGTTTCACACACAGACACGTGCCAATTGCAGCATGTTTTCGGTGATGCTCAATTACACGCGGCAACTCAACGTCACTCAAACCGTCAGCGTAGTTGGCAAGGAACGTTTCCTGATCAACGACTTCGCGTATCGCGTGCAGGCGCTCACCAACAGAAGCCGTTAACCCGGTGTCAATGCAGTGAATATGCAGATCGCCAACGGTGAATTCGTCTTGCGTATCAGAAGTTGGAAGGTGCGAGCTTTGCCTGAAGTAGTCCCGTATGTAGTCGCTACCATGTCCTAGGCAGAGCACGAAGTCTTTGTGACCGAAATGCGCATAGTATTCCATCAGATGGCATAAAATGGGTAGTCCACCAACTGGAACCATCGGTTTGGGGATATCTCCTGCGTGCTCTCGGATACGCATCCCCTGGCCACCGCAGAATAGTACGACTTTCATTCTGGTCTTACCGACTCACAGTATTGTTAGTTGAGGAATTGGTATCACAAAACGCCCGCCCCAGCTTTCTACCGCCTTCATTTGTTGTGTTATCTCTCTTGCCAAATTCCACGCCAAGATCAGCACAAAATCCGGCTGTTCTTTCAAAATCTCATCCGGCTTGCGAATCTCAATCCCAGTGCCAGGGATGGCATGCCCCTGTTTGTAGGTGTTCCGATCGACGGTCCAAGGCAGTAGGTGTTTATCGATCCCACAGGCGTGGAGCAGCGTCGTCGCTTTTCCAGGTGCTCCGTAACCGGCCACAGTCTTCCCATCCTCTTGTAGATTGAGCAAGAAACTGAGAAGCTTCCGGCGAGTATCGTTGACGTCTGCCGCAAACTGATCATAGACCCAATCATCCTCCAGCCCAAATTCTCGCTCTCTGGCGAGCAATGCCGCGACGTTGCGACTACCATCCCAGGCAGCTTGGCCGGTGTGGGCGGCGTAAACTCGTAACGATCCACCGTGCGACTTAAGCTCTTCCACGTCGAACACTTCCAGCCCATGTTGTGCAAGAACACGCGTTAGGGCGGCCAGTGAAAAATAGCAGTAGTGTTCGTGGTAGATCGTATCAAACTGTCGGTTTGCAAGTAGTTGCATCAAATGTGGGATTTCGATAGTTAGCACGCCATCTTGGGCGAGTAGTTTTTCTAGCCCACTAACGAAACCATTCAAGTCAGGAACGTGTGCGATCACATTGTTGGCGACCAGCCACGACGCGCTCCCATGCTGATCCACGATTTCGTCCGCAACCGCAGCATCCAAGAATTTTGAAATAGTCTCGATGCCAAGAGAACGCGCAACGCTTGCAACATTTAGTGCAGGTTCGATGCCGAGTACCCGTGCGCCAGCAACCTTAGCGTGCTTGAGTAAGTAACCATCGTTCGAAGCAACTTCGATTACGACCTTCCCATTGAGCGACAGCCGGGCGTCCATCGACTGGACGAGTTGCTTGGCATGTGCGACCCAAGAACTCGAGACGGAAGAGAAATAGGGGTACTCGCGAAAGATCTCCTGTGGATCCGCAGAAACGCTAAGTTGCGTCAGCCCGCACGAGCGACATCGCATCAGGCGCAGGGGATAGTAAGTTTCTGCAGCGTCCGGCGTTTCTTGACGACGCAGGTTCTCACACAGAGGCGTCGTTCCCAGATCGATGATTTCATGATCAAGTGCAGCGCCGCAGAACCGACAACGAATCGCCCCCCTACTCGTCTTTGCAGCAGCCGAATCGGCTGGATTTCGTTTGACTGAAGAGCTGGCTGGCACGGTGGAGCGTCTTCTAACAGGAGTGGCCGGTAAGTCAGCTCGGACTGGCGAATCACATTTTCAGGGCGAAGAACA
>DNPC01000164.1:5379-13506 GCA_003501565.1 Planctomycetaceae bacterium
GCGAAGAACATTGGATGCTCCGCCCGAATGAAGTCTACCACTAGAAGCGAGAACGGGCGTGCAACTTTCAAGGGTTAAGCACGCGCGACAGCGTCCATGAAATCGTTTCCGCAACCAACTTCAAAGATTGATTAAGTCAACAATCAATTGTACTTGCGAAAAACTGGCTTTGAAGGTCGACCGCGAAGTAGCTTAGATGCGTCACCGTCAAGCGCTCGAGCAAATACGTCGAGCGATCGATCGAATGCGTCCACCGTCTCTTCAATGGCTGCAGCGTCATGACTGTAGCTCACTACCAAGGAAGGTGCCAAAACGCCGTGGCTTATCAGTTCTTGCAGTAGCAGTGTCCGCATCACCTGGCACCTTTGCCCGTCACGGTTCTTGGCGACGAAAACAAGATTGCAATCGCGCCCAATCACCTGAAAATAGTCTGAGATCCCAATCCGGTCGGCACAGCGCTGAATTCCCTCACGCAGTCGTTTCCCGGTTGCATGAAGGCGATCAACGACATGGTTTGCCTGATAAAACTTTATCACCGCCATCGCTGCCGCCAAAGAATGTGTTTCGCCGCCGTGTGTTGTGGAAAGGAGAAACGTCCGTTCAGAAGGGCTGCGGATCCCCCCGAGCTCCATGATGTCTCGCCGGCCCGCAAGTGCCGATACTGCGAAACCGTTTCCGAGCCCCTTACCGAAAGTAGATAAATCCGGTTTTAGATCGTATTCCGCCTGAGCCCCACCAAGATTCCAGCGAAAGCCCGTAATCATTTCATCCAATATTAACAATGCGCCGTGCCGTCGACACAGCTCTTGAACGGATTGAAGGAAGCCTGGCTGTGGAGCAACATACGTTTCAGCCTCCATGACAACGCAGGCGATATCTTCGCCATGGGCCTCTAGAACGCGACTCAATCCATCCGCATCGTTGTAATCAAATCGAAAACAGTCGTGCCGCGCTGTCTCGGGAATTCCTCGGTTCATTTCTGTCTGACCGATGAACCAATCGTCCGTCGAATAGAAAGGTTGTTGAGCACACACGACAACTTTATTCCGACCGGTGTGTGCGCGAGCCAATTTGACCGCCGCAGTCGTCGCATCGCTGCCGTTCTTTGCGAATTTCACCATGTCAGCTGCGGGCAGGATATCAAGCAGTGTTTGTGCTGCCTCTGATTCGATAGCCGCCGGACGCGAGAAGTTCGCGCCCAACTCTAGCTGCGTTCGCACCGCATCCAAAACGTCGGGGAATGCATGACCAAGTGTTACACTTCGCAGCCCCATTCCGTACTCGATGAACTGCCTTCCATCATCTGCTTGGATTCGGCATCCAAGACCCGATACGATGGTCTTCGGTGCATTGATTGGAAATTGGTCATCCCCTTTCGCATAAGTGTGCGCACCCCCAGGAATCAAAACGTGTGGGTCCACGTCGCGTGCCGTTTCCTGATCCCGGCCCGAGTCTGTTGCGCGATGGCGTTCATCGTCGGCTGCCACACCGCCCTTCTCTGCTATCAGGCCGACAGCTGCAAGCCGTTCGGTCGCTCGTTCAATGGATTCAAGCGACCGCCTACTCGCTTGAGCGATTTCACGAATACTCCGCTCACCATCACAGAGACTATTGGTCCACAGCAATGCATCACGTTCGTCAGCACATACATCGTACAAGTCATGCTTGCCAAGCTGCGGTTCACCCCCTCGGAATGTCCGACAGAACACACGTTCGTGCTCGATTGCTTCCACGATTGTCTCGATAGCCGTGAGAGACCCGACAAGTTGTTCTTTTGAAAGAACGTCAATCGTATCAGCACTCGTGTGATACTCGGGGTATTCATTTTCACAGCTGCGCGACAGCCGCGCTACCGGCAATGCAATTCCAGGACTGTTAAATTGTCGTTCGTCGTATCCACTCGGCGCGAAGTCCATAACTCGTGGCGTCGTAAGCTCACGGAGCACACTTTCAGCGACCAAATCAACTTTTGACGTACGCATAGATGATCGCTTCAGCGTAAGTGGGCGAGAGTCGCCGAGCAGTGCTAGCACGAAACCGCCTACTATATTCCGCAACTTGTGCCGATTGTGATTTGCCCAGGCCAAAGCTCCGATGGTTCCAGGCGCAAAGACAAATCGGTAAGTGTACTTGTGACGTTTTCGTTGCAATGTGTTGATCAACTGCAACACAACGGCAAGACTGGACAAATTGTCGTTGGCCAGACTGGGATGGCAAACGTGACAGGAGAATAGGATTTCTTCGCGTTGTCGGCCTGGGAGCAAGACCTCGCCAAACGTCAAACTTCCGTCGTCAACGAGTTGTGATTTGATTACGGCTCGATAGCTGGCAGATTTTAGATTTCGCAATTGTGTATGCGGAAGGCAAAACCCCCAATGAGGACGATAGTAAGTGGTCCGGTAGGGAATGTCGTTCGGTCGTTCGGGCAGTGTATGTAGGTGGAAGCGAAGATCATCAAGTGCGAGCTCAGTGTCGACCGGAACGGAGTAGTTCACAACACTCAAATTCGAACCTGCGAAGTCAACGATTCTATTGCCATCGGGGCCAAGTAAGTATGCGTCTTCAATCCTCCATTCCGGTGGCACCTTCCAATCGAACAAATCGCTACCGCTGGGGACTTCTATGGTAGCCAGCGGTGCTTCACGTCCTATGTACCGAAGCGTCTCTCGCAGTCCTGGCCCGGTAATGCTTCGGCAGATTGGGAAAAGCTCCCGGATGGTCTCTAACATCGCTTCGCCGCGATCAGCGGTGGCCGCTTTTTTTTCGCTATCGTTCATCGAGCAACGGCCAGTTAGAATCACGCTCTGATACAGCAACGGGTGGCAACGGCCACTCAATCCGCAACGCTGGATCGTCAAACCGAACGCCGGTAGCAGATCCCGGCTGATAGTCGGCAGACATCGCGTAAAGCAAAAGCGTGTCATCAGCGAGTGTCTGATAACCTTGAGCGAATCCTTCATCTACGAACAAAGTAGTGCTTTCTTCTGCAGACAAAACAAGGCCAGTATGTTTCCGATAGGTCGACGAACCAGGGCGTAGATCCACACACACAACAAACGCGGCTCCAGCCATACAGCGAATCGTCTTTTGTTCCCAATGCGGTTTTCGTTGGTAATGCAAGCCGCGAAGAGTCCCGCGGGTAATTGAACGGGCTTCGCTGATCTGGCGAAGTGGCTTGGCTCCAGCATGCTCGAATACGGCGTTGCACCAAAGCCGTGAAAAGCGACCGCGCTCATCTTCAAACGGCTCCGACCGCGCGATCCATACTCCATCGAGTTCAAGGGGCGCCAGTTTCATTCTGCGGGCTCTTCGAATTGCGATGAGTTGGATTGCAACCGTCCGTCTGTACCCGAAAGACACGTGCGGCGAAGTAAGTCATCAACCTCGCCAGCAGCCTGCCGACGAGCGATCGCTGGCAATCTGGCATATTTACCGGCTGCAATATCCTCACTCGCCAACCCGTATTTCGCGAACGCCTCCAACATCTCAGACACACCATCCTGTACTCCAAATTCGCACGCAAATGCAGGTACATGTTCGACGATCTTAGAGCAGTCAACACGATAGCAGCGTTTGTCGGGGCCACCTCCAGGAGCGTAGTCAATCGAACAGTCGGGAATTTCACCTGCCACAATTTCCGCGAGCTCACTGACGCGGTAGTTCGCCGAGTTGCTGCCAACGTTGAAGGATTCGGCATGTATTTGAGACCGATCTGCAGTCGCAATGGTGGTAAATGCGCGGCAGATATCACCGATATGCACCAGCGGACGCCAGGGAGTTCCATCACTCAAAATCTTAACTTGCTTGTTCAGCCAAGCGGAAGCGGCGAAGTCATTGAGGACGATATCCTGCCGCCAACGCGAGGAGTACCCGAACGCAGTTGCGTTACGGAGCGCTGTTGGCGAGAAAGTGTCACTAGCCAACGCGAGAATCCCCGCTTCAGCCTCGACTTTGCTATGTCCGTACGCAGTCACAGGATTCAAAGTGGCATCCTCAGCCAGTAGCGCATCACCAGCGGCTCCGTAAGTGCTACAGGACGACGAGAACAAAAACCGCTCAACGCCCGCTTTGGCAGCCAATTCGGCTAAACGCACGGAAGCTAAGCAGTTGATTTCGTCGGTTAGCCGCTCGTCAAGATTTCCGAGCGGGTCGTTCGACAGCGCAGCGAGATGCATCACTATTTCTACGCCATCTAAGTCACTGAGCGACAAATCGCGTATGTCACGACGGTAGAGCGTAAGACGCTGATCTGGAACAGCCGTAAGCGGACCATGAGTCGCGTCATGGTAGAGATCGTTGTCAATGCCGATGACTTCATAGCCATCTGGCGCCTGCAGCAAGTGACTAACCAGCCGCACGCCAATGTAACCCAATGCACCGGTTACGAGAATTTTCGGCATTTCGCAACTTGCTAACTGAGGGCGTGGGAAATCATCGAAAGCCAGAGCTACTTGAGGGTCGAGAGATACGCGACCAGATCCCGAAGCTCTCGGCGACTCATCATTTTGATGAGATCTGCAGGCATCGAAGAGTCCCCTTTTTTGCGACCGACGATTTCATAGGGGTCAACGGTGATGGTCTTGCCATCCGCGTTGAGCACCTCAATCTCATCTTCAGTTTCGCTTCTGAGGATTCCAGACACGACCTCGCCGCTCTCCAGTAGCAACATCGTCGTTTCATAATTCTTTGCGATCGTCTTGTTGGGCAGGACAATTGCTTCCAGCAGATAGCTGCGGTCTTTGTCAGCGGCGATCTTCGTCAACTCTGGACCAACTTCTCCACCCTGGCCAGAGATCTTGTGACAGCGGACACAGGATAACTCAGTCTTAGTTTCAAAAAGAACTTTCCCGGCTTCTGCGTCTCCACCGGAAAGACAATCGCGATATGCGGCTAGCGGATCAGTCATCGCGAGTTTCTCACCAAAGCCGTCTAGCTTACTTTGTAGCGTTTGGTCTAACCTGCCTTTAGCCGCCTCCAAGTAATTAAGCCATACGTCGGCCGGAAGCTTTTCGTTGAGATAGCTCTCCGCACCTTCAACGAGCAATTGATCGACTTTTTGTCCTTTGAGCGTTGCTAACTTGTCCCACGCCAATTGGCGTTCGCGAGAAAAGTCGCTGGTCACGGCCTTAGCAAGCGCTTCCACAGCTTCGGTCGTGTCGCTCTTGCCAGCTTGCAAGTCAACCAGCAGATTGAGGGCGCTCAGCCGCAGTTCAAGTTCTGGATCGTCACTCATCAGTTTGACTAGTGAAGTGGCAGTTGATGGGCTGAGTTGTGCGATTCCGCTGAGCGCTTTCGCGCGGACCGTCGATTCATCATCTTCATTCTTGATGATCGCTTCCAACTCAGGAGCGGCCGAGGTGACTCCGTTGAATGCGACTGCATCGATAGTCGCGACACGAATATCGACAGGCGTCACGCTGGACAATAAGACAGAGGCACGTTCAGTTAGGACGTCGGCGGCAATGTTGGCTGCCCGGTCGCCAAGGGGCAGATAGCGATTCATGACTCGACACAGCGGATCAGGATTCGCCCAGTCGGCCAGCATTTGAACCGCTTCCAAACGCATGGCCGCGTCCGCATCGCTTTGGACGGCAAAAGCTCCGATTCGGCCTGCGGCAGCAGCATCACCGATGCGGTAATTTGCATTCAGGACGCGATGAATTAGTGCCGGAGACGAGTCGGCTGACAATTCGACAGTGGCAAGTTTTCCGAGGCCGGTTTCATGCATCGCAACGACGTCATGCACAGCCCGGGCCGCTTCCAAAACCACAGCGGAATCGCCGTCTGCCAAGAACTCAGACACTCGGCCATCGTTCAATTTGCGTAGCGCGACAACCGCACCAAGTCGGACGGCGGAGGAATTGTGACTGGCTAGGCTTAAGACTTGTTCTGCGCCCGAACCAACAAGTGCCATGATTCCTGCGTGGCGCAGTCCCGGATCGCTATTATCATTGTCGCTCAGCAGCTTAGCTGCCTCGTTAACTACCGGTAAGCTCAATTCGGCGGCTGCCAAACAGGCGGCAAATGCAACCCGCGGTTCGGGATCCGCGATAGCGGCTGAGACTCGTCCCGAAAGCCCAGACAAACCGAGGTCTCCGGCGACGATCAACGCGCATCTTCGTACATCCAGATCGTCGTCCGACAGAGCATCACCGATCAGCTGCTGTGTTTCGGCAGCGAGTTCATTGTCAAGTCGGGCTGCGTGCCCAATCCCCCAGATGGCGTGCAACCGTGGGATCGTGCCCACATCTCCACGCTCCAGAACCGCCCGGAATGGTGCCAAGTCACCACGACTGGCCAGCTCCCATTGGGATTCCAGGCGAATTCGGCGATCAGGGTGCTCAAGCAACTCACGCAGTCGATTTGTATCAACGTCCTTAAAACCTGCGCTCAACAGCTCCTTGACTTCTTTGACAACCGCTTGCTCCTGAGCTTGTGGGTCGAAGAATCGGTAGACGCGGCCTTTGCCTTCACCCACCCAACCGTTAACCCAGTCGCAGATCCAAATGGCTCCATCCGGGCCGAAATCGATATCGGTCGCCAAGATGCTCCAAATCGGTTGTTCGCTACGCTCAACCTCCCAGAACGCGCCTTTCGGTTGAGTGCGTATCAACCGGATGCCGCTATTGACGGGGCCGCCACGAAAATCGGCTAGGAAGAAACAATTTGCATAGTCGCCGGTTAGGCCCGTTCCTGGATAACATGTCAATCCACTTGGGCCGTCACTGATATTCTCGATGGGCGGTACGATATAGGCGGGAGTTTCCGAGTGAAAGGGATGCCAGATTTTTTCGCGATTGAATGGTCCACGGTCGGGAAGATACTGGTACATCATACGCCAGCCACTGTCGCCGCCTTGCATTACATTCACCCAGCGAGCTTTATCACCGCTATCGGAATTGTTGTCGCCGGTGAAAAGGTATCCATAATCGTCAAACGCAAGTTCCTGCGGGTTTCGAAGTCCGGTAGCAAATACCTCGAGATTACTACCGTCCAACTCACAGCGAAAAACCGCGCCGCTCTCTGGATCCTTTAGCTTCCCCTCAGGTGTATCGATGTTATAGCCACGATCACCAATGCTGAAGTAGAGCCGTCCGTCTGGCCCGATGATCAAGCCGTGGGAATCATGCCCTCGAAATGCGACCCGAACTCCATAACCGTCGTGGAGTGCCACTCGCTTATCGGCGACCATATCACCATTGGTATCGTCCAGCTTCCAGAGTTTTGGGATGCAGGTGAAGTAGACCTCGCCGCCGCGGGCTAGCACGCCGGCCCCAGTACCATCCTCGATATTGTTAAACCCATCCGCGAAGATCGTAGTTTTGTCTGCGACTCCATCTCCGTCGGTATCTTCCAGAACTCGGATACGGTCATCGTGCGCGGTATATTCGGCAGCTTCGGTTCCCAACAGCCGCCTGTGGTAGTCAATTCTATCCTGGACCGATTGAGCGGACAGATCCGCCAGCAGCCACTCCGAATCGTGCTTCCGGTTGTCGGTGACCCCGCGGTCTTGGCGGAATGACTCGCACACGAACACGCGTCCGAGGTGGTCGATGTACATGGCAACGGGGTTGGCCAGCTCAGGTTCAGCTGCAAACAGCGAAATTTCCCAGCCGTCCGGCTTTCGGAAGGTGCCCATCGCGAGCTCACCTTCGTCCGAAGCACCAACCGGCGCGTCCGCCGCCGTTGCCCCATCGCCGCTTTCGGTTTCGGTTTCGGTTTCATCGCCGAGAGCAACGGAGCTAGTTAGCAATAGCAAGACAGCAAACAACGCAAAGCGATGAATGCTGTGCACAGCGGCCGGGACGAGGTGTTTGGAGGTGGGATTGAATGGCATAACAGCAGATGGATTGGTTATTTGGTAGGGGAGAGGCAGCCAAAAGCATTGGTGTTTAGAGACACTTCCCTATTCTAACTGCAGGCTGGTTCTCTTTGAAACCGTTTTTCTGTTGCGGGCGAGTTGCTTGTTTGCTTTATAAGCTGAAGGTAGCTCAACATCGTCCATTGGAAGCAACCTTTGCAGGACTTCCACTCGTGAAGAGGTGTTCCTCTAGGTGGCTCTCTGCCTTGCGGTGCAGGGCGCTTCGAAATAATTAGAAAAGTCAGTGACGCAGCCGCGGCGTTCTA
>DNPC01000764.1 GCA_003501565.1 Planctomycetaceae bacterium
ATCTCCTCTGGGCGATCTCCTCGGGCAGTTTCATCTGGCGAATCCGCCGATTCGTCGCTCTCAACCTCGTTTTCATGTCCTTCCGACCGACGGTCCGAGCGCGTAAGTCATTGACTTTGCGGGTCTTATGGCAGCCCGCACCCTTTTCCCAACAATTCATGTCAAAAAGGACTTGAAGACTTCGCCAACAGCCGATACAGTTTCTCGAGCACGCGGAGCAGACCGTACCTTAGGGCGACGGCACTGATACGCGGCAATACATAAAACAACTGGCGAGTTACGCGAAACGCTTCGAGCGAGTTCGCATGAAAGGCCGGGCTAACGGGTTGATCCGTTTGCTCGGCCTTTTTTTTTGTGCGCATTTTCAGCCTTGTGATTGCAGGTGATTTGCCACGGCCCGCACCGCCTTTGAATACCCCACTGACTTCGATTCGATCGACCAAACTCCTCCGGTGAGAGAACACGATGCAAAATTCAACACTCTTGGAGACAGCTGGCCAGCTGAAAACACGGCAGGTCGGAGACGACCAAAACGCAATCGCTTACCCTGAGACTTTAGAATTCGGCGGCCAACCACACTTCAAAGTCGCACGCTTTCCTAGCGGAGACATCGAACTCCGAGCCACTTTGCGACAACTCGGCTTGGTTGACGCGATGATGGTCTACTTGCCCGCCAGCGCCACCCCGGTGGATGCATTCGAGTTGCTGGCCGAGTCGATGACTCGAAATCTTGTTGTTTGTGGCGCGGAAGAAGTTGGGCAAGCATGGCTACCAACCGCTCTTGATCAGCGCGACGCGCTGGAAGAAACGCAAGCTGGAGTTCGCATCACTCGCGCGTTTTCATTGCCTGCTGGACTGTATGCCGCGGGAGCACTCGCCAAAGCCAGCGGTAGCCTTGGTTCAGCACTGGTTCTGTTGCCTCCCGACTGGACGCTCAGCGATATCGGACCTGAGATCTACGCGGTTCTCAAAGTCCTGTAGCCCGTGCCTTGTTCCAAGTTGGCCATAACAACGTTTTGCGTTTTCATCGCAATAGGAAACTAACTGATGCTACTCCTTGCACCAATTTTGCTGATCAGCCTGTGCTTGTTGCCGAACAATTCGGCCAACCGCGGTCCAAAGCAGCTTGCGGCGTTGGTGTCGTTCTGCTTGGCCTTGGTCCTGGCCGATTTAGTTTTGCACTCAGCCCTTTGGCTTACGCAACCGGGCGGCTATTCAGGTTCACTACTTGAGGCAGTGCTTGGCAACACGCCGGGCGTATACGTGGATGGACTGGCTGGCACGATGGCTGTGCTGATTGGCTTTATCGGCTGGATCATCATTCGGTACTCGGTCCCTTACTTGGAAGGCGACCCGCAACACGGTCGCTTTATCAAGTGGCTGGGATTTACCCTTGGTTCGGTTCTCCTCATGGTTCTCTCCAGCAACTTGGTCATTTTGGCTGGGGCCTGGATGCTGATCAGCTTGGGGCTGCACAAGTTGCTGACGCATTACCCACATCGCAAGGCAGGTCGCATCGCCGCGATGAAGAAGTTTGCCTACAGCCGACTTGGCGACGCCTTCGTTATCTCAGCAATCGTGCTGATCTACCTCAGCTACGGAACTCTGTCCTACGACCAGCTTTTCCAGCAGACGTCCGCCAATCCACAAGCCGGATGGATGGGATCCGCAATCGCAATCTTGCTCGCTCTCGGCGCTCTGACAAAGTCGGCCCAATTCCCATTTCACACTTGGCTCCCCGACACCATGGAAACTCCTACACCTGTTTCCGCTCTGATGCATGCGGGAATCATCAATGGTGGCGGCTTTCTGTTGATTCGCCTCAGTCCGCTGGTCTCCGTTTCGAGCGCCGCCCTGAATTCATTAACCATCGTCGGTGCTTTCACGGCTGTCCTGGCTGCCGTGGTAATGCTCTGCCAGACGAGTGTTAAGCGCAAACTAGCCTATTCGACAGTCGCTCAGATGGGTTTCATGATTATGCAGTGCGGGCTGGGGGCGTTTGCGGCGGCACTGTTGCATATCGTTGCTCATTCGCTCTACAAGTCCTACGCCTTCCTAAGTGCTGGCGGTGTCGCCGCGGAAATTGCGCGGCCGTCAGAACTACGGCCGCAGACCGCTACCAATTACTCGGCTATTGGGCGTTTGGTTTCGAGTGGTCTGGCAGGCTGCATAGTTGGAGGCTTGATCACGGGAGCGACGTTCTGGCTGACGGGTCTTCTCGATAAATTTGCAGTCCAGACGGTGCTACTCCCGCTGGCTCTGAGCTTAGCACTAGCTCACTTTATTGCTTCGGCAGTCTACTCCGCTAAAGCGGCAGTCATCATTCGGACGGTTGGACTAGGAATGCTTGCTGGCCTTGCCTACTGCGTTTCCTACTTGTTGTTCGACTCAATTCTGCATGCCGGCGGGGCATCGAGCGGTGCCGTTGCAGTGACGAGTCCGATTGTTATTGGGCTGGTTTGCGTGACGCTGGTAGCGACCGCGGCCGTATTCGGTTTGATGCCCATCATCAGAAAATCTCAAAAGATGCGGAACCTCTACATTCATGCCTCCAGTGGCTTTTATGTCGACGTCGTGATGGCTCGACTGACCCAGCGATTGTTGCCTAGACCAGCTCTGGCAACCGTCTCCACCACCTATGCTCAATCAACAACCTCCACTTGGGAGAATCTCTGTGGCTAGCACGATCGAAACGACAACCAAAAGCAACGAAGACATTTCCTGGTGGCTTAATGACTTACAGCGTGTTCAGCATTTCGTCGCTCCGGCGTGGCCGCTGCGTGACTTGGTAGCCGTAAATCCGTTCCACGATGTCGCGGACCTGAGCTTCCAGCAGGTGCGTGATCGGCTAGCAATGGTCAAGTCCGGTGACTTGTTGCCGCCGCTGCATTACTTCCAAGAGCGATTCGACCAAGGCGAATTTTCGATTCACCATGTGGAAAAAGCGTTCCAGGAATGCAGTGGAGGTGAAAATCAGACTGTACAGTGGCAGGACGTCTCCTATGCGCTAATGGACGATTCCGCCCAGCAGGCTTCCGGCAGTGCACTAAAAGTTCGGACGATCGCCGCCAGCGCTACATCGGAAGACTGGTCAGCCATCGTGATCGATGAAATATCACGTTTCTGCAGCGCTTATTTTGATCAAGGAATGTCCAGCTGGAACATGACGTCCGATGCTGAGAGCCTCTACGCAACCTGGCGGGAGACCGCTCAAGTCGACCGTCGCCCAGAATTGCTAGGCTTGAATGACTTTCGCCGATTCGTTGCAGCGCTTCCCGACAATGCGACCGACGCGATTACCCACCTAGCTGAATCGCTGGGGATACCGCCAGCGCAGCGATTCAACTACTTACTGGCACAGCTCATGAGCATCCCCGGTTGGGCGGCCTACACAAAGTACAGTGATCGGATGGCCGGTTCCGACAATTCGCTCACCAGCGAACTGCTTGGTTTATTGGCTATTCGCATGGCCTATGATTGTGCGATCGCTCAGTCGCTTGGCTTGGAAGATGAGCAGGTCCTTTCGGAGATTTTCGCGCAAAGCGATGCAAGCGAATCTGCAAAGGCTCGCGAACTGACTCATATCCGGTACATCTTGCAGACCGCAGTTGAGATCAAATACCGAGAACAATTGGTCGAAGGATTGAGCAAGACGCTTTCCGAAGTGCAAAATCCTAAAACCGCTGAATGCCAGATGGTATTCTGCATCGACGTCCGAAGCGAGCCGTTTCGCCGGCACGTTGAGTCACAGGCGCAGGCTATTGAGACGTTTGGATTCGCTGGCTTTTTTGGCATTGCTGCAGAAGTAACCTCCCACGAGCATAGCGTGGGGACACCACAATGTCCGGTTCTGCTGACGCCCAGCGTCAAAGCACATGTGCAGCACGCTGATCCCGAAATGGCTCAAGCCAAAGCTGACAGAGGCAAAGCGCTGAAGGCAGCTTGGAAGAAATTCCGTTCTGCGGCGATGTCGGGCTTTTCATTTGTCGAATCATGTGGCTTAGGCTACATCGTCAAACTAACTCGAGAGGCCTTAAAGCTTGAGGCGCGCGAGCATCATTGCACGCACAGTCACGTGACGGTGACCGAGGATGTGCATGGGAACCAAATCGATTTGCCAGCCAAAGTTGAGATGGCCGCATCGATCTTGAAGAATCTCGGACTAACCGAAAATCTCGCTCGCATCGTTGTGTTTTGCGGACATGGTAGCGAGACGCGAAACAATCCGCTGGCAGCCAGCCTTGATTGTGGCGCATGCGGC
>DNPC01000768.1 GCA_003501565.1 Planctomycetaceae bacterium
ACACGTTCGTCGCCGATGACGTTAATCGGATCCAGATCGATGCGGGAGACGGTGACGATCACATTAACGTGGGCCGATCTATCACACTGCCGGTCAATGTCGACGGTGGAGCCGGAGACGACACAATCAAGACGGGAGCGGGCGATGACAATATCGTCGACCTGTTGGGCAACAATGTTATTGAATCGCGTGGCGGTTCCGATGTCGTTAACACGGGTGACGGCCATGACCGAGTTGACTCGGGGTCTGGTGACGACCTGGTCCGAACCCGCGGCGGCTGCGACGTGATCTATGCCGGGGCCGGGCACGACGTCGTGGTTGCCGGCGACGGAAATGACTGGATCTTCGGGCAGGACGGCCGAGACATCCTGATCGGGGGTGACGGCCGAGATAAAGTCTTCGGCGGCAACGGTCAGGATATTCTGATCGGCGGCTTCACAGACCACGACGACAACGACGAAGCGTTGAATGCGATTCGAGACGAATGGACGTCCGATCGTTCCCTTCAAAAGCGAGTTCGAAACATCTGGAACGGATCAGGTTCTGCCAATCGCGAGAACGGGCAGTACTTCCTGAATGGGCAGACGATTTCGAACGACGGAGACCTTGACCTGCTGTTCGGAGGATTCGGCATCGACTGGTACCCCGGATGCTAGGGGACGTGTCGGGGGGTCTTTGCTGTCACTTTAGCAAATGGCCCCCGCAAACCGCCGCCTCTGCGGCGCCGACGAGTTTCAATTCGCAAATTTGTTGGCAGAATGTAGCTCCGTTGTGTGCTTCGCAGAGTGAACTATGAATTCCGCCAACTCCAACTGCCCGGACGCTTTGACGATTCAGTCAGTCCTGAACGACTCTTGTGACCCTGCGGCACGAACTGAAGTGGAAAGCCATATTGATGAGTGCGAGGACTGCCAGCGACGCCTGTCAGAAGTCGCAGAGAGTGGCTGGCGAGATCTGATGCCGAAAGATGGCCGACTGTCGATCAAAGAAACAGGGACCGGCGGCAGACCCTGTTCTGACGAGACTCGACACAAACCATCGCTCGCCACGTCGTCCATCGATCTGGATGGGGCAGAAACGACAGTGATTCAGAATTACGAGGTCGTATCTGAGATTGCTCGTGGCGGCATGGGTGTCGTTTATCGGGCCATTGACAGAACGTTGGGCCGCGATGTTGCGATTAAGCTGCTCTCCAGCGATCGCGTGGAGGATGCGATCTGGCTGGATCGCTTTCATCGAGAAGCCCGACTGACAAGCGCATTGAACCACCCCAATGTTGTCACCATTTTTGAGGTCGGAGAGTTCAATCGACTTCCCTTTTTTGCCACGGAATTTGTCCACGGAGTCACACTTCGTTCTTTGATGCGTCGACGGCGGCTGACCATCGCCGAAACGATCGGGTACGCGATTCAGATTACGGCAGGGCTAACCGCAGCGCATGCAAGGGGGATTGTTCATCGCGATCTCAAGCCAGCGAATTTGATGGTTCGCGACGATGGCATCGTTAAGATTCTGGACTTCGGGCTGGCTCGTCCGACTCGGAATTCTGAGATCACGTCCTCGGAATCCTCTTTGTCAGCGTCCGGACTTCTGATTGGTACGATCGCATATATGTCTCCGGAGCAGGCGCGCGGACGTGAAGTGGATACTCAAAGCGACATCTTCAGTCTGGGAACGTTGCTGTACTTCATGCTGACAGGCCGGCAGCCGTTTCCGGGCGAAACTCCGAGCGACGTTTCGGCAGCGATCTTGACGCGGATGCCAAAGCCACTGACGGAAGTGGGAACCCAGGTCCCTCCGGACGTTCGAAAGCTGGTGATGCAGTGCCTGAGCAAAGACACCCAACATCGCCCGTCAGCCGACCGTGTTCATCAGGAACTGAAGAGGATTGCGGCGGTCCTCACTGCGGAATCCGCAGTCGCTGATCCTTCCGTCAGACCAGAACCAAACCACACGGCATCTGCTGTGACACAGGTTGCCGGGCATTCAGACACAGTCACGCCCGCAAGTCCACCCGCCGAATTGAGCCCGATCCGATATGCGGCCAGCGGTGACGTGAACATCGCGTGGCAGGAGATCGGTCATGGCCCCATTGACCTGGTCTTCGTCATGGGATGGGTTTCGCATCTGGAATGGTTCTGGAAGCACCCGTCATTCGCATCGTTCCTAAAGCGACTGGCCTCGTTCTCACGCGTCATTTTGTTCGACAAGCGAGGGACAGGCCTGTCGGACAAGGTCCCTGTTAACGAGCTGCCCACCCTGGAAACTCGCATGGACGACGTTCGAGCCGTCATGGAGGCGGCCGAATCGGAACGCGCTGTCCTGTGTGGCGTGTCGGAAGGTGGTCCGCTCTGCACTCTGTTCGCCGCAACTTATCCTCAAAAGACCATCGCCATTGCGATGATCGGCTGCTACGCACGCAGGCTCTGGGCAGAAGACTACCCTTGGGGCCCGACTGCTGAGGCCCGCGAAGTGTTTCTGGAAGAACTTCGACACAACTGGGGTGGTCCGCTGGGCATTGAAGATCGAGCTCCCACGCTTTCTGACGACCCCGAGTTTCGGCAGTGGTGGGCCAGCTATCTTCGAATGGGAGCCAGTCCCGGAGCCGCCGTCGCTTTGACGCGAATGAACGCGCAGATTGATGTGCGTCCGATTCTACCCAGCATTCAGGTACCGACTCTGGTCATTCACCGCATGGACGACCGGTGCCTGCTTGTTGAAGAAGGTCGCCACATGGCAGAACTGATTCCGGGCGCGAAATTCGTTGAACTTCCCGGAGCCGACCATTTGCCGTTCGTCGGTGATGCCGAAGCGATTCTCGATGAGATTGAAGAGTTCCTGACGGGGAAAAGGCACGCGCCTCAGGTCGACCGTGTTCTTGCGACGGCCGTGCAGATTCTTCTCGATGTCGACGAGAACAGCGATGCACAGTTAAACGCAGTCAGTCAGTTCCATGCACTGGCCGCACATCAGGCTGACCTTTTCCGCGGTCAGAAATTCACAGTGAACAGCGATGGGTTGTTGATTACGTTCGACGGCCCCGCTCGAGCGGTGAGGGCTGCAAACGCCATCTGCAGCCTTGCCAGTCGACTCGATCTGAATCTGCGTTGCGGGCTCGATACCGGCCCCTGCGACATCGGCCCTGATGCGGTGACCGGACCAGCGGTCGAGCAGGCTTATCGAATTGCCTCGACGGCCTCTTTGCAAAGCGTGGTGGTGTCCGAGTCCGTCTTCCACCTTGTTTCCGGTGCCGGTCTTGAGTTTGTTCCGGGTTCAATAAGCCCGGAGCCTGACGCGTCGGAAGTTCGTGTGTTTCATCTTGTTCGTTAGCGAGAAAGCTCAGAATGGCTGCGAATGCTCCATCGTGTCCTGCGGATGCGTTATTCGATAGTTTTCTTTCTGACGAGGCATCAGACGATGACCGAAGAGACTTCGAATCGCACCTGAACGACTGTGAATCCTGTCAGGTGAGACTGGAAAAACGGCTTTCGTCCGCGGAGTGGCGAAGACTGCTTCCCAAAGATCCGGGTACACCAATCAGCATCGTCAGGAAAGAATCTGATGGAAAGGCGGAGTCTGAACAGCCGATCGTTGATGGATACACAATTGAAGCTGTCATCGGTCATGGGGGAATGGGGACCGTCTACCGCGCGCATCAGCACAGTCTGAATCGAACCGTCGCCTTGAAGATTCTGTCAAGCACTGCGACCGAGAACCCACGGCGCTGGCTTCGTTTCAAGACCGAAGTTGAGGCCATCGGAAGACTGCAGCACCCGAATATTGTCCGCGTGTTCGACGCAGGCGAATACAAAGAACGAGCTTATGTCGCGCAGGAGCTCTGCGATTCGGAATCGCTGGAATCTCAGATGGGCACGCCCCGGCCGCCCTCCGATGTGGTCAGTCTGTTGCAGCAACTTGTCGATGCCATTGATCATGCCCATCGGCAGGAGGTTCTGCACCGAGATATCAAGCCGTCCAACATTCTGTTTGCTGGTGGTCGGGTCAAACTGGCGGACTTCGGACTTGCGAAGCTTACGGACATGGACGATTCACTGACTCGCACGCGAGACGTCATGGGCTCTCCGTCCTACATGGCCCCGGAGCAGGCTCGAGCCGATCATGAGGCCATCGGGCCGGAAACCGATATCTTCCAGACCGGCATTCTGATGTATGAACTATTGACGGGAATCGCACCGTTCCGTGCGGATTCGGCCGTCGAAACTCTTCGACTCGCTCAGGAACACGAACCCGTTTCGCCCCGACGTCTGCAACCCAGCATTCCACGAGACCTTCAAACGATCTGTCAGAAATGCCTGTCCAAACGACCATCCGATCGATACCGAACCGCAGCAGCACTCGCTGAGGACCTGCAGCGATTTCAAGACGGACGTCCAATTCATGCCAGGCCTCCGGGAATTCTGGTCCGTTCATGGAAATGGACACGACGACGGCCTGCCGCGGCAGCGTTGATTGGCGTCACGGTCCTCGCGATTGCCTCGCTGCTTCTCATGTGGGCAAACTTCACGAGTGAATTGGCAGAGCAAACCAGAATTGCGGAAGGAAAGACTCAGGAAGCTCAACGAAATCTTGAAGACCAGATCGAAGCCAACGCCGCGACGCTCGAGGTTTTAGGCTTCTTCACGGTGGACCTGCTCGACGCAGCAAATCCGGAAAACGATGGCGCCAATGTCAAAGTCATTGACGTCATCGACCGCGCAAGTGTCGACGTTGAAGAGCGGTTTGGTGACCGGCCGCGAGTGGAAGCAATTGTCCAGACAGCCATTGGCAATGTGTACCTCGAACTCGGGCAACCGCTGAAGGCCCTTCCGCACATGGAACGTGGCGTGAAGCTGTTCCAGGACGTCAACGAGCCATTGAATCAACAGTCGTATGTGGCCAGCTATCAGCTTGCGCTTTGTTTCAAAGGATTAGGTCGCTACGAAGATGCGCTGAAAATCGCGGACCGCTTGACGCCATTAGCCGCGGAACTCGGGATTGAGCACGAACTGGAACTCCGATTCTTCAGATCCGGACAGGTCCTGCGTGATGCAAAGCCTGCAGCAATGATCGAACATCTTCAGCAACTTCATTCTGACTGCGTTCAGCACCTTGGAGCAAACAATCGACTGACGTTATCCGTTCTTGGCAATCTGACCGTGGCCTACCTGAAGTCGGGCGACCTGAAAAAGGCCGAAGAACACGAACGTCAGCGACTGGCAGAGACCGAGGAGATTCTGGGACCAGATGATCCGGACACCGTGATCTCACTCAACAACCTCGCCATCATTCTCGTCCGTCAGGGTCGGTTTGAAGAATCCGAGAAACTTCAACGTGACGTTTTGGAACGAAAGACTCGATCCCTGGGTGAAAAACACTTTGGAACGATCGGTCAGAAACACAATCTGGCAATGGTGATCTGGCGACAGGGGCGACATCAGGAAGCGACAGACCTGCTGCAGGAAGTCATTGTTCAACGTGGCGAAGTCTACGGCCCATCCGATCCTCGACCGCTGGAAACGACCTACCAGGCGGGCCGGATGTACCTGGTCATGGAGGAGTACGAACGCGGTGAAGAGTTATTCGACCGCGTGCTGGGTCCGCTTGTCGAAGATCGGCCTGCAACCGGTCAATGGGCCAGCCTGTTGACGGTGTGGGCTGAGTTCAAGATCCGTCAGAAGAAACTGCCTCGCGCGAGAACGTTACTGGATAGTGCTCACGCGGTCTTCGAAACGGCCCCCGATGAGAAAAACGCCAGCCGGCTGAAAGCTCTTGCAACTGCTGAAGATTTGCTGAAACAGCAGGATGCAGACGCCACGAGTTCGGACTGACAGGTTGAGCGTCACTCAGCCGGAGCAACTCTTCGGTACGACTTTTGGATACTGAAGAATCGAGTCGGCTCTGACATTTCAAGAATGCTCTGCGAACTCAACACGTATTCAACGTGGGCTAACCGAGACAGTTGTGGTGCCGGGGCAGGAATGTCACTGATTTGGAGACTCGCATGAAAAAGGGGCCTGCAGTCAAATGCTGCAAGCCCCTTGGTTCAATCGCGTTGCGTCGAAACGCTTTGGGTGGTTGATAGCTCCCCGAGGCGGTCTCAATCCGAACCGCGGGTTCGTCGAGCTAGGTGCCTTTCGTACCAGGAGGTTACGACGATTGCCGCATGTCGAGATGTTCAAGTGGAACTCGATTTTGGACCAAATTCGGGCGGAATCGGAGTCGGCAAGACCGAAACGCGATCGCATGGGTTTGGCCTATTACTATCAGTCGTTACTTGATTCCGGCGAGGTCAGCACACGAGCCGAATTGGCCAGGTTTCTCGGTGTAAGCCGCGCCCGTGTTACCCAAGTCCTCAGGAGACTCGGCAACGACAAAGCGGGGTGATCACTCCGCAATCGGGTTCACTACCGCTCAACTTCCAGGTGCGCCACCTGAACCGTCATCCCATACCGAGCGGAATTCTGTCCGATCATGATGCTGGCCCGGGTCGGCGAAATGATGGGACTTTCAAATGCACAGGAAAACGTCATCCCGTGAGCATCCAGCCGCTCGATATTTGGCGTCTCATAAAGCGACGTCTTTCCGTGGAGCGTGGTATCCGCCCGGTCAAAGTCGTCCGCCAGAATGAGAACAATGTTTCTCGGAGGTTCGGCTGCAACTGGCGCCGTCATTACGAACAGCAGGAACAGGCTAAGTTTGTATTTCAGGGTGTCGTGCGTTTGCGTTGGTTCAGGCCACATGGGGCTCCGACGCTCAGCTATCCTTTGCATTTCCAAAGGCGCACCGAGTCGAAAACGATCCGACAATTCGGGCCGCCTTTGAAAGTGAACCTTGGCCCGAGTTTGTCCTTTTCGTTGATGATGGTGACCGATTCATGTCTGTACGTCTTACTGTAGCCGTTGACGCCAATGGTGATCTCACCCTTCCTGTATTCGATGACCATGTCGATCCATTCACCGAGTTTGAGACCTGACTTCGGTTCGGAAAACGACGGACCATCTGGCAGCTTGATTCGGTGACCGCCTCCTTCAAGGTGGTTGAAGAGAATCATGTGGTGGCCAATCTGAAGAACGGGCCTGCCCGGAGTGAGTTTGTCGGTGTCGAACTTGAAACGCATGTGGCAAACAAGCGCTTCTGGGATTTGATTAAGGTGAACCACCGGTTCTAGTCCAAGGTGATGATCACGCTTCAGCGTTTTCATCGCCTCTTCCTTCGATTTGAACCGCGCAGTTACAACCAGCTTTCCGTCTTTGATCTGCCTGTCGTTTTTCGGAGCTCCCCATCGTTCTCGGTTGTATTCCTCGTCAAAGTCGTCCGAGTAGACGAGTGTCCCCGTTTTGAAGAGTTCAGATTTGAATGAGCTCGGACCGTCGGCGGATGTGATGACCGTGGGGAGGAGGATCGTGCTCAAAGACACGAAGCCACGAAGAATCGGGGAAAGTGGAATCGAACTTTGCATGATATTATTCGTTTCTCTTCGTGCAAGAACTGACTACTTCGTGCGAAACGCCTTACTTTGAGTCAGAGCGTGAATGAACTCGCTGACCGCGAACTGTTTGCTTCTAGCCGAACTGACGATCTCCTTCGCCAGGTCCTCGTCGGTGAAGCCGAAGGGTCGGCCTAAGGCGTATTCGATCAGGTGTTCGGTGAAGCCGCGAGCGAAGTCTTCTTCGCGGTCGGCGATAAGGTCGCGTAGTTCGTGGTAGTCGTTGAAGCCGGGCCCTTTATGGAATGCTCCTGAGGCGTCGATTGTCCAGGTCTTTCGTTTTCCAACGCCTCTGCCTCTCCCGTCTCTCGCCTGATAACTGTCTTCAGTCCGCCACTTTCCGGCGGCGTTAAAGTTTTCGAGACCGAAACCGATCGGGTCGATCTTGCGATGACAGCTTGCGCACTGGGCTTCTTCCTGGTGTGCCAGAAGCCGCTCTCGCGTGGTGAGGATCTGACCTTCGAGACGCGAGATTTGTGGGACGTTGGGCGGTGCTGGCGGCGGCGGATCGTTTAGCAGGTGGCGCAGAACCCAGGCTCCGCGTTCGACCGGACTGCTCACGACGCCGTCGCTGCCCATCGCATGGATGGCGGCCATGCCGAGTAATCCGCCCCGGGGCGAATCGGCGGGCAGTTTGATTTTGCGGAACTCGTCGCCCGTGACGTCTTCGATGCCGTAGTATGTGGCAAGCAGGCCGTTGACAAACACGTAGTCGCTCTTCAGGAGTTTTCCCAGACGACCGTCTTTCGAATCGCGAAGTAGGTGGGCGAAAGATTGATAGACCTCTTCTCGCGTGGCGGCCCTGGTGCTTTCATCAAAATCGCGGTGGAGGCTGACATCGAACTGGAAGAAATCGAGTCGCTCCATGTCCAGCCATTGATGCACAAAGCCGGACACGAAGTCATCCGAACGCGGATCAGCAATCAGTCGATCAACCTGCTGCCGAAGCACTTCTGGAAGATGCAGCTGGTTCTCTTCTGCTAGCTGGAGCAGTTCCTCATCCGGCGGTCCGCTCCACAAGAAGTAGGACAGTCGCACAGCCAATTCGCGGTCATTGAGCTGCCTTCGTTCGGCTTCGTCACCAGGTTCGAAGAGATAGAGGAATCCAGGCGATGCGAGAATGACACTGAGCGGCGTGCGAATTGCTTCATCAAAAGAGTCGCCTGAATTGCGACGTGTTTCGTAGATCGCAACGAGTTGATCGATGAATTCTGCTTTCGGTTTCACTTCTCGAAATGCAGCGTTGGCGAAGTCGGTGAGAATCGCGCGAGCTTGTTCCGCTTCCATGCTAGCGCCGTGCCGCTCAGTCGAACTTGAGTTCCTGTCGAGAGCCGCTTGCAGCGGCGAATGCGTATTTGCTTTGGGTGCCGAATGCGGGCCTTCGAGTTCGACCCAGTCGATCCAGATGGCGGGCGGGTGGCCGTAGCCGTTTTTTGTTTTCCATTCGTTGTGAGCATTCCACAGCGCTTTGAGGTTTCCGTTGTTGGGCTGTTTCTCCTGCACCGCGAACTCGCGAATCGTATCGGCGGTGACCTCAAGGGGGATTTCGATCGTTTCCGGGTTCTCGATTGTCCCGGTGACTTGATGAGTGCTGATGGCCCGGCCTTCGAGTCCCCAGTTTCTGCTCTCGATCTGACGCTGAGGATGCCCCACCTGAATGAAACGCCGCTCGGCAGGAGTGCCTTCGACAGCCCCGACACGTACGCGCATGACATAGCTGCCGGGTGGTAGTTCCATTTTCTTCGGAGGAACGATGATGCGACCGGTACCGTGAGCAAGCTTCAAGTAAGTGCCGCTATCGCGGTGTGGCAGGCTGACGTAGTGCTTGTGAAGAGCCAGACTTCGGCTTCGTGAAGGATCGGCTGCGGCAGCTTTGGCCGAGTCAACAAACCCGAAGTCCCTGGGATTGGGAGTGCCCTTCAAGCGGTCGGCAAAAGTATAAAATCGATTGGGATGATCGATCAGACGATCCGTCTTTCGAATCTCGGCAATAATCGCTTGATTCTCAGGAGTCTTCGCTGCTTCATCGACTCCTTTCTTCCACTGCGCAAAACGTTTCTGTTGTTCTTCGATCTGCGCGATTTCTTTTTCATTGTCCGGATTGATCGTCTTTTCGGGCTCGACGCGAACGATTGTGGATTCTGTAACGTCAACCTCAGTGATCGGTCCTTCCAGTTCCATCCAATCGACCCAGATGGCGGGCGGCGTGCCGTAACCGTTCTTCTGCTTGTGGCGGTCGAACTCCTGCCTGAGAAGTTTTGCTGACTTGGGCTGGCGTTCCTGGATGCCGAACTCGCGCGGTGTCTTCGAACCAATCACGATTGTGGTCTCGATGACCTCCGGGTTGTCTTCCGTACCTGTGACCTGGAGACTGGCAATTGGCTTGCCGGCGAAACCGGCTGGAACCTGATTGACGCGTTGGGGATGCCCAATCTCGATGAAGTGCCGGGAAGGGTCGGAACCTTTCACCGCCCCGGCTCGAATTCGCAGCTTGTAGGTTCCCGGAGGAACGTTCTCCGATTTGGGTGTCACGTCGATGCGTTGGATCGCCCATGCGAGTTTCAAGTACGTACCGCGATCGCTGTTCGGTAGTTCGAGATATTTTTTCATATAGGCATAAGTGCGACCGTACCCGCCCTGGTAAGAAAACGAAGCTGCATTCGCGTCTCTGAAACCAAACTTCTTCGCGTCGGGCCCTCCCTTGAGAAGATCGGCATTCTGATAGAGCCGGATATTGTCGGTCAGATTGTCGAGGTTGTACTTCTTGCGCAGCTGCGCGAGGACGTCCGCGTTCTCAGGAAGATCGGCGGCTTTATCGACTTCGGCTTTCCACAGCAGGTAGCGTTTATACGTTTCCTCCATCGCCTTTATGTTCTTGCGACTCTGCACGTTAACCGTGTCTTCCGGCTCGACGCGGAAGACCCGGGACGGTTGCTTCTGAGCCGCCTGTCGCTCGAAG
>DNPC01000179.1:0-2872 GCA_003501565.1 Planctomycetaceae bacterium
ACTGCCTGAATCATCACTGCCTGTTGCTGCCAGCGCTACGGTTGAGGAGAAGACTACAGAAGAACAGGCAGAGGCTACCGCAACAGAACAAGAGACCAAATCTCCCATCCGTCTGGCGGATATTCTGCAACGCCGTCTCCAAACGGGTCGAATCGCAGAATATGGTTTTGATGACCTTGCCAAGAACGAAACTGCCAGCGCAGGCGAAGGCGCGCCGGCGGCTAAGCTAACCGGTGGAGCAACGCAAACCCCCGGTCCCGTTGGTAGTGGCCTGTCCCTAGACGGTGAAAACGGGCTAACCACGAAAGCGGGCGGCGAGTTCCGGCGCTCCGATCCGTTCTCCATTTCCCTGTGGCTTAAACCAGCCACGCATCACGATCGGGCAGTTGTGCTACATCGATCTAGGGCGTGGACTGATTCGGGTAGCCGCGGGTACGAATTGCTGATCGAAGACGGACGGCTGAGTTTTGCATTGGTCCATTTTTGGCCGGGCAATGGTCTGCGGCTTCGTTCGCTCTCGCCTCTCCCTGTTGGCCAATGGACTCAGGTTACGATCACTTACGACGGATCCAGCCGGGCCGATGGCGTAGGCATCTACGTCAATGGTTCACCGGTTCGAACAGAAGTTGTTCGTGATCAACTTACCAAGAACATCACGGCCAGTGTCAAGGAACTGGCTGTCGGCAATCGCTTCCGTGATTTAGGATTCAAAGGCGGAGCGATCGATCAACTGCGAATCTACTCGCGAAAGCTCACGCGTCTGGAATCACGTTGGTTGTACCTGACGGATGCTCGCCCAAACAATCTGTCGGAGTTTCTATACAACGTCAGCGATCGATTGCTCCGTGAGCTTTACTATGACCTACAACCGGAGGTCGATTCAGCGAAAGAGGCATTGAAAGCCGCTCGGGTCGCCAAGTGTAACGTTGAAGATGGCGTGGCTGAGATTATGGTCATGCGAGAGCTTCCCGAGCCAAGGCCGGCGTACATTTTGATGCGAGGTGCTTATGACGCACGCGGTGAAGAAGTCCCTCGCGCACTGCCCGCCGCGTTAAGCCAGAACTGGACGCCAGATTCACCCGAGGACACGTTGTCGCGATTGGATCTGGCAAAATGGCTGGTCGATCCAGCTAACCCGCTTGTAGCTCGTGTTGCAGTCAATCGATTCTGGCAAGCCATCTTTGGGCAGGGATTGGTCGCAACCAGCGAAGACTTCGGCATGCAAGGGCAACCCCCGACCCACCCGGAACTTTTCGATACGCTGACCCACGACTTTGTCAGTTCGGGCTGGGACGTAAAGCGACTGTTGAAGCAGATCGTAATGAGCCAGACTTATCGGCAATCGGCTGCTGTCACGCCCGAGCGATTAGCAATTGACCCTGAAAATCGATGGTTATCGCGGGGAGCGACCTTCCGACTGCCGGCCGAAATGTTACGTGATTCGGCCCTCGCCTACGGTGGGCTGCTTGTCAAACAAGTCGGCGGTCCGCCCGTAAAGCCGTATCAACCAGCGGGACTATGGAAAGAGAAGTCGGGCAAGGTGTACACACGCGACGAGCGAGACGGAAGCTGGCGACGGAGTCTGTACACCTATTGGAAACGGACTTCGCCGCCTCCAAGCATGATGACTTTCGATGCGAGCAATCGTGAAGTCTGCATGGTCAAACGACAAACAACCATGACGCCGATGCAGAACCTCGTGCTGCTCAACGATCCCCAGTTCGTCGAAGCCGCCCGGGCAATCGCGACGGATGTGCTTCGCGAATTCGCACCGCAACCTGAACAAATCGCAGGCACGGCTATGCAAGCTGTAGGGTCATCCGATGCTGACAGTTCAACGGCCAGTAAGGCTTCCGCTCAGAACGAAAACACAAACGAGAGCGAAAACAGAGTCGAAAACACCACTGCTGAAGGCCGGGAGCTCTCCGATGACGAAATCGTTCAGTTGACCGGGCAAGTATTTCTAAGGATGACGAGCCGCCGACCGTCATCGGACGAGCAGAACGTGTTGACAAAGGTGTTCACCGACCAGCTCGCGTATTTTCGGGAAAACGGTCAAGCCGCAAAAGAGTTGCTGGCCATTGGGGACTATCAGACGGAACAACCGCTTGCTACGAATACCACAAGCCAGGCGCGACTGGCAGCCCTAGCGACGCTAGCTGGTGGCCTGTTCACCTTTGATGAAGTGATTGTTAAGAGATAACCATGCGAAACGAATTTACCGTCATATCGCCTGTGGAGGCGTCTGTCGAGGCTTCTGGGCAATTGCTTCGTCGTCACTTTTTCTCGCGTGCATCGCTGGGCGTGGGGACTTTCGCGCTCGCTAACTCAATCGCATCGGCAGAAGGTTTATCAACCACGGGATCGGCGAAAGTCGGCCCTGCCGGCATAGGACCAGCGGCACAGCTCGACGGTTTCCATTTTCGCCCAAAAGCAAAACGCATCGTTTACCTCTTCATGAGCGGCGGACCGTCGCAAATGGAGATGTTTGACTACAAGCCCCGACTAAACATCGATCACGGAATCGAATTGCCGGATTCTGTGCGGGGCGGGCAACGATTGACCGGCATGAGCGGTAACCAGGCCACGCTACCGATTGCAGGATCGAAATTTAAGTTCGATCGGCATGGGCAAAGCGGTACCTGGGTGAGCGAGTTGCTGCCGCATACCGCTAAGATTGTTGACGACCTGTGTGTGATCAAATCGATGTACACGGGGGCAATTAACCACGATCCGGCGATTACGTTTATACAGACGGGTTCACAAATCGCTGGACGTCCGTCGCTTGGCGCTTGGCTAGACTACGGCCTTGGCTCCACCAACGAGAATCTTCCCAGTTTTTGTGTTTTGGTCACCAAAGACAAAGGCGGCC
>DNPC01000179.1:2953-3886 GCA_003501565.1 Planctomycetaceae bacterium
GCTCTACGCTCGCCTGTGGGGAAGTGGCTTTCTGCCCAGCAAGCACCAGGGGGTCCAGTTTCGGGCCGGCAGCGAACCGGTTCTCTATCTGAACAATCCACCAGGCGTCTCGCGCAATGCGCGCCGCAGGCTTTTGGATGGCATCAATGAATTGCACCAGATCGCATATCAGCGACACCTGGATCCGGCAATTGAAAGTCGTATCGCGCAGAGTGAAATGGCGTTCAGGATGCAAGCCAGCGTGCCTGAGGTCGCTGACCTATCGCGTGAACCCCAGCATGTGCTGGATGCCTACGGTCCAGATGCAGTCAAACCAGGCACCTTCGCGGCTAACTGTCTGCTAGCCCGCCGGTTACTAGAACGGGATGTTAGGTGCGTCCAGCTATTCCACAAGGGCTGGGATCAACACGGCGGGCTGCCAGGCGGGATTACGCGACAATGTCGGGATGTCGATCAACCAGCCGCCGCTTTGGTGGCGGATCTCAAGATGCGAGGGATGCTGGACGATACGCTGGTTGTGTTTGGCGGCGAGTTTGGGCGCACTGCATACTGTCAGGGAAAGCTGACGCCTACGAACTACGGGCGTGACCACCATCCCCGATGCTTCTCGATGTGGATGGCCGGTGGCGGCGTAAAAGGCGGTACTTCAATCGGTCAAACCGACGAATACAGCTACAATATTGTTGATCGCCCGGTTCATGTTCACGACTTGAATGCCACCATCATGCACTTGCTTGGGATCGATCACGAGCGTCTGACTTTCCGTTACCAAGGGCGCCGATTCCGGCTAACCGACGTCGAAGGCCACTTGGTGCACGAAATCATCGCTTGAGGCACTTGCCACGGCCTTGAAGGCGGGAGAACAATGTCGAACTGGATGCGTTCTTGCGTTCAGCCCCGAAGTCTCGCGACTCCGGCTACTCAGCACCCGCA
>DNPC01000566.1 GCA_003501565.1 Planctomycetaceae bacterium
AACCACCGAGAACCCACAGCCATCCAATTCGAACGGACCAGCCGGACAAGCCGCGAGCGATCTGCATTCCTCCGAGACTACACAGACCTTCGAATCGATTGCGCTCGCCGAACTCGAACGTCGTCAGATAATGGCGACGTTGGAACATGTTGAGAACAACAAATCGAAGGCGGCTAGGTTACTTGGCATCGAGCGGTCCACACTGGATCGGAAGTTGAAACGCTACCAGCAAGAAGGCTGACATTCATCACACGTGGCCTAACCTGCAGTATCATCAAAAGTTCGACAACCGATAGGCTTGTGATCCAATCCACTGGAGTAACACAGGCTCGAGACCAGCGGGCGGGAATTATTGGTCCTTTGGAATCGGCTGCACGCATTTGAAATGCTTGTCCCAGACGCTGAAAAGCCAAACGCCATCGCAGGGCACAGTTATAATCTAGTAGAGCCGAAACCGAGTGAAGCGGATGCGTCCTGCCGCAACCTCAAATCGTGTTCGCATTTCTGCATCTGAATGTCTATTTATTAAGCAGCTGTTTTGACTTCTCCGTTTACAGTTCAATGCACGACTTGTGGTAGCAAAATCCGGGTCCGCAACCCGAAAATGCGTGGTCAGCTGGCGAACTGTCCAAAGTGTCAGGCCGCGGTCTTGCTTGAACCATCTGCTGAGGAGTCAGACACGGGAAGTGGCAAACTGGACGCTGCAAATCCGCCTGCCCCTCCAGCGCAGCCCCCGGCAGTATCGGTAGATTCCCAGGCAATGACCAAAGAGGTCGCGCCGTCTACGTTCGATAACATTGACCTCTCAGACTTACCCGCATCAGAACCGGGCGACGAATACCAGCTCGCACCTGTCGAAGAAGCTCTTTCGGCTGGCGGCAGCCTTGCTGAAGACGATGCGGTGTCCGGTACACCGGATGCACCAGAGCCTGAGGCCGCATCGGACACCACGGAATGGACTCCCGGCGAGTCGCCACTTGTTCCCTACGACGCATGGACCAGCGAGTCTTCTAGCCGGACACGTCAGTTCTTGCTCATCGGAGTCCTCGGGTTCACAGGCGTGCTGCTTTCTGTGGTCGGATTCTTTGCTTTCCTCAGCTGGTACAACAAACCAGATACTGACGAGGTAGCGGGAGACCCCGCCCAGGCGGAAACGATTGTTTCACCCGAGCCCGGAACACCGTCGCTTGACGACACACGCGATGCTACCGACACTGCGCAACCGGAGGATTTGACAGAACCTCCTCCCGACGTCGATGCCTCGTCAGATCCAGAATCGATACCATCGGACTCGACTACGGAATCCTCTTCTAACGCTAACTCTGTGTTGCCGCAAGGCGATGCTCCCGATACCGGCGGTGACACCGATGCGGGCAGTGCAGATACGGGCGGCACAGGTGAGCCCAGTGACACTCAAGCTAGCGCTGATGCTAGTGAGACGGCTGGTGACGATACTGGCGGCTCAGATCCAACGGCCGGCGGGCTTCCAGAACAACTAAAAGCGATGGAGTCGCTTTTGCGAGTCGAGATCATTCCTTCAATTCGCGACGAGGGTGTACAACCGACCGCACCGCCAGTCACGGCGGAGGAACTGGGGTTGGCGTCGACTGTCGAACTGCCGCCATTGGAACCCGTTGACGTAGCGCAACGCATGCAAGCTTCCGTTTACAAGCTGGGCGCCGCGGAACAAGTTTCGCTTTCCAAATTCCTGAATATGTGGACCGCTCTGTCACAAATTCCCGTGACGGTTGACTTCGGCTCATTGGCCTCAACCGGCGTGGACCGCGATGCAATGCTGGCACTTCCCCCGCCCTCGCAGCCATTTAGTGCCGCCACGATGCAAAGCGTGCTTGAGCAGACGACCGAACCGCTAAAACTGACAACGCAGGTTGTTGATAACACATTCATCCGGCTGAGCGGGCAAGATCGACTCTCTGAATTGCCGCAGTCTACCAGCATCGAAGGGCTAGTGGAGGCCGCACAACAAGCCTGGATGCGCGAGTTCTTGGTCGAGTTCTTTATGGATGATGCCAGCTTGGATGCCAGTGAATTTTTTGAAATTGGCGCGGACGCACTTTCACGCGATGAGGCAAAGGTAAACGCCTTTACCTGGGGCGAGATTCTGCGAGTGATTGAAAAGTGGCGTTATCTTGCAACGGGAACCACCAGCGATTTTGTAACGCAGCGACCGCATTTCTTGGCGGACCTCTTCTACGATGACGCTTCAATTACGAAGCTCAATAGTGTCAGTGAACTCGTGTCACCTCAAGCACGGCCCGTCGGGCAAATCATCTCACGACTAGCCGACGAGGCCGGGATGAACGTCTGGTTTGACTGGGCCAGTTTGAGCCAAGTGGGTTTGGGGCCCTCAACCACACAGGCCGTCGTCACCTACAAGCGCCCACTGCGAAGGATTCTAGCTGACTACGCACGAACCTATCCGTTTTCGATAGCGATCCTAGACGGTAAATCACTCTGGATCACATCACGCAAGATGCACCGCTCAACCGTGCAAGTCTTTGTGCTTCCCGCCGGTGGC
>DNPC01000252.1 GCA_003501565.1 Planctomycetaceae bacterium
GGATTGCGCATGCCACCTGGAAGTGCGGTTTCTCGCAAAAAAATCTGATTTGCGAAGATCTTGTTAAATCCTTTAATTGCATGGGTTTACGTCAGTCAGTCGCCTGATAGAGGGTTTGCTCGATCACTTCTGGCACAATGCATGCTTAGTAGGCTCCCCACGGATTTCAGCGTCGTGCTTCTGCTATCGGTCGCACGAAAGTTATTGGCCCAGGCATGGACGGAAAAGCGACGCCACTTCGAGAACTCGCAACAAAAAGGCGCGAAAGTAAATGATGGTTTTAGAGACGTTTAGGCGGATGAGCTTGGTTGCTGCGGCAGCCGGACTCCTAGGATTGTGCTTTGTCAGTGCTCCTGTACTGGCTCAAGATGAAACAGCTGAAGCCGATACCACCGAGGCGGTTGAAGAGGCTCCCGAAGAGGAAGCTGCTGAGGAGGACGCTGATCTGGGTGTCGGCTATGCGTTGGACAACGCATTCTTGTTCATCGCCGCGGTGATGGTTTTCTTCATGCAAGCGGGCTTCGCGATGGTCGAAGCAGGCTTCAACGCACAGAAGAATGCTGTCAACATTCTGTTCAAGAACTCGATGGATATCTGTGTCGGGGTATTACTGTTTTTCTTAGTAGGCTTTGGGCTGATGTATCCCGGGTTGTACACCGGGGCCGAGCCATCACCCTACTTCGGATTTGGCGGTATGGGGCTGGACGGCTATGAGTCCGCCGGAGATCGAACATTCGCACCGGAAGTCGACTGGTTGTTCCAAGCAGTGTTTGCGGCAACCGCGGCTACAATCGTTTCTGGTGCTGTCGCTGGCCGTATGAAGGTCGCCGGATACCTGGTCTACAGTGCTGTCTTGACGGCTCTTATTTATCCCATCAGCGGTTACTGGAAATGGGGCGGCGGATGGTTGACCCAATTCGGCGAGCAAAACGCTGACGGCGAATTCGCAATGGCATTTCAAGACTTCGCTGGTTCAGCGGTTGTCCACGGAGTTGGGGGATTTGCGGCACTTGCAGGTGCATTAATCCTGGGGCCACGGATTGGCCGCTTTGTCAACGGTAAGAGCATGCCGATGCCTGGTCACAGTCTGCCGATTGCGGCTCTGGGTGTATTCATCCTGTGGTTTGGTTGGTACGGATTTAATCCAGGTAGTCAACTAGCGTTCCAAAGCACCGGTGATATTGACGCCACGATGCACATCGCGGTTACCACAACTCTCGCAGCTGCGGCAGGCGGTTTGATAGCCACGATTTGCAGCTGGGGAATCTTCGGTAAGCCTGATCTATCGATGGGGCTTAACGGCATTCTTGGTGGTCTGGTCGGAATCACAGCGTGCTGTGATTGCATGACCACTTGGATGGCTTTGGTTGTCGGTGCCGTGGCTGGCGTACTCATCATCTTCGGTGTCTTGTTGCTGGACAAACTGCAAATCGATGACCCAGTAGGTGCTTTCCCTGTTCACGGACTGTGTGGTGTATGGGGTTGCATGGCCATTGGGATTCTGCCGAACTCCCATCTCACTGATGGGAACACAACGTTCATGATTCAGTTGATTGGAACCGCTTCGATTTGTGCATGGTCCTTCGTTACGATGGCAGTGCTTTTCACGGTTCTTAAAGTGGCTGGAATCCTTCGAGTCAGTGCAGAAGAAGAGCAAACCGGTTTGGATATCTCTGAGCACGGTATGCATGCCTATCCTTCTGAACAAGTTGCGAAGGCAAGCTAGGATCTACCCAAGCAGCCTGGGGAGTGCCGTAGCTTGCTGCGGCCTCCCTAGGTCGTTTTTCGAACATAGCTCGCAGCTGATTGATTGAGGTCGATTGGCCAGCGGCTTGATCTTTACGAGGCTTCGGCTCATGCCTGGGCCTGAAGGTGCCCCAACAAGGCTCGCGACAGATGTCCGCCTCATTTGTCCGGGCCGGGGTATCCCCTTTCTATGTGGATCGTTCTTTGGTCCGATCGCGATTCGCGATTATTCTTCGTTGATCAAATCCGCCAGTCGGTCGTCACTCAGGGTGACAGCTTTGATTGCCTCGGATACAACATAGCGTCGCGTTGACCGTAACTGCGAGACATAGCTGTACCTACACGATCGGAAAGCCTAGGCACTAGAATTGTCTTGGTGAAAGTGTGAGTTCTGTCAGTCTGAGTTTCGGTGCCAAGTACGGTTTGCTGGATATGACCTACGGCAACAATTCTTAGCGGAGATAGGCGGAAGATTCGTGAAACTGATCATCGCAATTATCCAGCCAAACTGCCTGGAAGCGGTTAAAGAGGCATTGACGGAAGTCGATGTTTTTCGGTTAACGGTGGTCGACTGCCAGGGCTTCGGTCGACAAAAGGGGCAACTATCTTCTCGCCGGACCCCGCGATCGACGGTGAACCTACTTCGCAAGGTTCAGTTGCAGATTGCTGTTAACGATGAATTCGTCGAGCCCACTGTCTCGGCAATCCTTTCCGCAGCCAAGACAGGCCAAAGTGGTCAAATCGGTGACGGCAAAGTCTTCGTTCTACCGATGGATGAGTGTGTGCGAATTCGAACCGGCGAACGTGGGCCGGATGCGATATAGCCGAAGGCGGATTTATTGCACAAT
>DNPC01000547.1 GCA_003501565.1 Planctomycetaceae bacterium
CGTAGTCCACCGATGTCGGTTGATGTTTTTCGATTCGCTGCTTTTTCTTTCGCGTTACCATGGCTTAGTACTTTAGCACCATCGCTTTGCAAATCTCCGGGATCGATTCCTCATCGTGCAAATGGTAAGCAGCAATGCGATACGACAGCAGCCGCCCAATTGCAACGTGCAACGCTTCATTTTCATAGTTGTTTACAATCGCCGCTACCGAATACCCCTGGCGAACCAACTCGCCCAGAGCCATCGCAGCCTTCTCAGTAACATTTTGAAGAATGACTAGAACGGTAGCATCGCGAGGCAGCCGGGACTGAGTTTCCAGTAATAGGTCTTCCAGATGAGCCCCATCGGTCCGCTCCAGCCTAGCAAGTGCCCGATGAATCGTCTGAAAATGCTCGGGGCCACGCCCGTAGGGTATTACTACAGGCCTAAGACGATCACTGCTCTTTCGCATCGCCAACGCCGCCATAGCCGACTGGAGCGAATCAAAATCGCCTTGGTCATTTGCCGTACTCTCGTCATCGCCGGCTCCGCTTGAACCGTTGTCACGGCTACCATCTGCTTCAGCGCTACCCAGACTAGAAATCCGGTCGACTGCATCGCGTCCGTTGCTGATCAACCCAAACTGTTGTTGAATCTGCAAGAGTGCATGGCAAATCGATGCAGCGGCGGTTACGGCCAGGTCGGTTCGAATAGGCTCATGCTCATCGGGGTTCGTATCTCGATGCATATCAAGCACAAGCGTTGCCCCCGCGACACTTGTGGGCTCAAACTGCTTGCACTGTAGCTCACCAGTCCTCGCGCTGGCTCGCCAGTGAATGCTACGAATCGGATCGCCCGTTCGGTACTGCCGAATCCCCGAAATTAAAGTCGGATCTTCCATCAAGCGATAGCTGACTTTTACCTCGCCGATCGGGCGTTTCGACGCGATGTCGTAACCATTGAGCGGTATCAATTTGGGCAGAACCGTCAAATACGAAGCGGCAGTGATCTGACTAAACCGTTTGTAAAGACCCAGCAAGTCACCTGTTTCGGCCACCACAGGCCCCAGTTGGAAGTACCCTCGCCGCAATGCTTTGAGCTGATAGACAACGACTTTGCCACTTCCTCCAGGAATGCTGACAACTCGAAAGTGCGAACCGGAAAGTTCGAGCGCAGTACTTGGTCCATCGAGCAACTTGGCAGGCAGCAAATCTTCAACCAGCGCCCAAACGATCGGCAATCGCGAAGTGTTGTGCAAGGACAGCCGAACAGCGGCACTGTCGCCAACCTCTAGTTCCTCGGCGGACAGATTCCGGGTTGCACTCAGGCTTTGCGTCCAGGTGCGAGTGAGAAACTGACTCAACAAGAACACGGCTGCTACAACGTACGATGCATAGACCAGCATGCTGGCGCCTAGCAACAGGCCAATCAGCAACAAACCTGCCAGAGCGACGATCGTACGCTTAAGAACCATTCCAAGCCGTCTTTCTCAACCTTGCTCTAAGCGGAACTTTGCCCGCCAAGGCGGGTGATTTGCAGTTGCGCATTTGGGCAAACGGCAGTGCTTATAGCAGTGTGCTAGTACCGCGGTACATCCGGATCGATCTCTTGGCTCCAAACGTCAATGCCGCCAATCATGTTCTGGGCATCAGGAAAACCGTTTTGCCGAAGCCAGTTTGTGACCTGCAGACTCCTGCCGCCATGGTGACAATGAACAACGATGGCCTGGCCCTTGAGATCATCCAGCTTTTCGGCTTGCTCAGCCCAATTGCTCATCGGCATTAGTTGAGCTCCGTCGATTCGAGCGGTTTCCCACTCCGATTCTTCACGGCAATCAATCAGCGTAATCTGGCCACTCTTTAGACGGTCCAACGTCTCATGAACATCGATCTCCAGCGGGGCCGATTCATCTGGCGCACCAGATTCCGGGGGTAGTGTACTCATCGTATTATTTCGCCTTCTTGGGTGAGGCAGGAGATTTCTTGCCAGCTGCATCGGCATCGGTAGAGAACGAGAGCCGTGTTAACGAAGTAAACTCTTCACCTGGTTGCAATACGGTGTTCGGAAACTTTGGCTGGTTGATGGAATCTGGAAAGTGCTGTGTTTCCAGACAGAGCCCACTCTGGTGAGCGTAAACCTTGCCATCTTTCCCTTTGGCACCCGCGAGGAAATTTCCAGAGTAGAACTGAATTCCAGGTTCGGTAGTACTGATTCGGAGCCGACGCCCTGAGGATTTGTCGAACAAGATCGCTGCTAGATTCGGCTTGTCATCGGATTCTGGTTCGTTGAGTACGAAGTTGTGGTCGTAACCTAACGCCGCGGTTTTAGCCAGCTGTTCGATCCGTGCACCAATCTTTCTGGGCTTACGAAAATCCAAAGGGGTCCCTTCGACACTGGCAATTTCACCGGTCGGAATAAGCGTATCATCGACGGGTGTATATTTGTCGGCGTTCAAACGGAGTACATGCTCATGAATCGTTTCACTACCATGCCCTGAAAGGTTGAAGTACGCGTGATTGGTAAGGTTGATGGGTGTAGCCTTGTCTGTCGAAGCGGTATAGCGGATATCCAAAACGTTACGTTTTTTGGGCAGGATATATGTCACCGTTACCGTCAACGTTCCGGGGTATCCCTCTTCACCATCGGGGCTGGTATAGGAGAAACGAACGCCGCGACCATATTTATTGTCCAGCGGCTTTGCATCCCAAACTACCTTGTCCAAGCTCCGCTCGACGCCGCCGTGAAGATGATTGGGTTCGTTGTTGATCGCCAGCGAGTACTCTTTGCCGTCCAGTGTAAACTTGCCGCGTGCAATTCGATTAGCTACTCGTCCGGCGGTACAGCCAAAGTAGGCGTTGTCAGCTGACTCGTATCCAGCGACATCGTCAAACCCAAAGACAACGTCAGCGAGCTGGCCATCTCGGTCAGGCACATGCAACTCAACCAAGGTCGCACCACGTGTCATCACCTTCGCGACCATCCCGTTGTCGTTTTTCAAGGTAAACAGACTCACGGCCTTCCCAGCCGCCGTCTTGCCAAAAGCCTCCGCCTTTGGCTTTTCGCCAAGGGCCGTAGAAAACAACAGAGTTGCAAACAAGATCGGAAGAACAACTACTTTTACCATATTGGCCCCAACGAGAAGTACTACAAGGTTGTAGGTCGACGCCTCAGAAAGCCGATCTGACGCGTGTGCTCTCATTGTAGTGAAAACCATCCGCGTTTGTGCCCAGGTGACCCCGGCACCACAACAATTTGATTCTCTCCAGAGGCGTATTCAAAAGGAACGCAGGAGCCTGTTCCCTGTTGTTGACAACCGTCTTAACACTAACCAGCGCCAATCAAACGCATACCCAAGGTCAGCAGTGCTCTGCGAATCTTAATACAATCGCGACATATGGCTAACATTCACACCCCTGCCATAACGTACCATCACATGAAGCCGCAGGGTTGGCCCGTACCGACGGATTGTATTTCGCAAATAACCTTGCTACCAACCAATCCGTTCGCAAGTAGACGCTTCTTCCATAGAAGGCCGGAGCCACGTTCAGTGACCGAAGAAAACGCGACTGCCAAATCTGACAATCCAGAACGCCAGTCCAGCCATGATAGCGCCGCGATGACGTTTGCGTGGGCTTCTATTGCTGCGTTCGGGACTTACTTTTGCATGTATGCATTCCGTAAACCATTCTCGGTGGCTCTGTACGAAGGGCTAGTCGTAGGCGACTGGGAATACAAGACGGTTGCCGTAACTAGCCAAGTCTGCGGTTACATGCTGTCGAAGTTTATCGGCATCAAAGTCCTCTCAGAAATGCCTCCTGGCAGGCGGGCTGCTGCGGTCATCGCGTTGATTATGTCTGCCGAGGTCGCTCTGGTATTGCTCGCCATTGTTCCGACACCCTGGAATGTCATTTGCCTATTCCTAAACGGTCTACCATTGGGGATGGTATTCGGTCTCGTACTGAGTTTCCTCGAAGGCCGACGCGGCACCGAAGCGATGGCCGCAATCCTGTGTACAAGCTTTATTGTCTCGGATGGCGTCGTAAAAAGTACCGGGCAGTTTTTGATCGACCAGGGAGTTCCGCAGTTCTGGATGCCAGCAAGTGTCGGCGGGATCTTTCTCGCTCCGTTGCTCGGATTCGTGTGGATGCTCACTCGCGTTCCACGCCCAAATACCCAAGATGAAATATCCCGTCAAAAACGCGAACCGCTGAACCGCCAACAACGCTGGGATTTCATTCGACGAAACGCTACCGGGCTGATTCCAATCTTGATCATGTTTCTGATGGTCACGATCGTTCGCAGCATACGCTCAGATTTTGCAGCAGATATCTGGGCGAGCATGGGAGTTGCCCGAAAACCGCAGATTTTCACCTACTCTGAGATATGGGTTGGCTTGGCCGTCACGATCGCCAACGGGGCCGCGGTACTGATTGTCAGTAACTACCGGGCGTTCCAAGTTGCACTCGCAATATGTGTCGGCGGATTGGCGATTCTTTTGGGCGCTACCGTGCTTCGGCACAACGGATCCTTGGCACCGTTTACGTTCATGGTTGCAATCGGCATTGGGCTATACTTGCCCTATGTAGCAGTACACACCACGATTTTTGAACGCATGATTGCGATGACACGTGATCGCAGCAACCTAGTGTTCTTGATGTACCTAGCGGATTCCATCGGCTACTTGGGCTACGTAGCGGTGATGCTTGCCAAGAATGCAGGCGCGGCCAGGGAAGACTTCATGGCGTTCTTCATCCCCGTCTGCTACGTCGCCGCCATTGCATCACTAGCATGTGTGCTAATTAGCTGCTTCTACTACCATGGGCGGCGAAGTGATTTCGCATCAGATTGAGCACCAATGACTGGAGGTGCCTGGCCTCTCGCACGTCCACAGAACGGTTAAACAAAAAAAATGCGTTGATGACAAATCTGCCTCAACGCACTTAGAACTCTTTCATGCTCCTCTGCTAAACGCTGACTAGGCGGCGTTTAGCGAGCGGCTTATTCGTGACCAGGCGATCCAATCATTCACTTCGGCTAGATCCGGTTCCTTGCCGCCCCGCAGGACGCGTTGGCCTTCGCTGGTCTGAACAAACTCTAGCACTTGGGCGAGCACGTCATCGGCACTCATTTGGCCCAAATCTTCCGGAGAGGATATTTCGCACGCGACAAGCATCTGGGCATCGTGGCCTCGCAAATTTGGAATTCGGCACACCAGCTGTGCTTGTAGTTGCCAGGTTACAACTTCATCCGCATCAACGCGGCGGTGATCGAGCTGCTCAGCCAAAACCTCGGCGTCAGCATCGATTAGGTCGCGAACTGTGATGATGCCGTTTCGCTCCAGCCGGCTTGCCATCCTGGGCCCGATCGTCGGAGCATCTACAACTGGGCTACTTAAACTCAAATAGTATTTTACGCGGCTATCCGAATTTGAAACGGTCGAATTCCTCGCACTGCCTCGCTCGCCACTTACGACACTGTAAGTACCTGTATCGCGGGATCGACGGTCCGAACGCGAACTCCGACCGGACGAACGTCTCTCAGAACGTACACTCCGCGTCCGTTCGGGTCTTTCACTCCGCTTCCGCTCGGGTCGGGAACGGCGTCCGCGGCGGTCTCCATCGCGGTCATAGTCGCTGCGCGAATAGTCGGACCGATCATACTGCTGGACCGTCCTGCGACCCGCATTGCTGCGGGCGGCTGAAATCCATTCAGTCATTCGCGAGAGTTCGTACTGAGAACCACTACTAAGAATCCGGCGACCGCGCTCGGTTTCCATGAAGTCCTCGACTCGAGCCAGCAACTTGCCTGGCTGGGTGTTTCTAAGCTGCTCTGCGTTCTTAATGCCAGCACCGACGAGCACGCGAGCATCGAAGGGTCGCAAATTCTTCACCGTGCACAGTAAACTGGCTTCAGACTGCCACCGAAGTACCGTACCTGGCCCGGCATCAATCTGCTCAGCCAACCAAGCCGCATCTGCCCGGCGGAGATCACCAATCTGGTCAACTCCGACGCTTCGGCAGCGATCCGCATAGCTGGCATCGATCGACGGTAGATCTTCAATAAGCGACTCATTGGTCAAGTAATAGTCGTTGCGCTGGGTCGGCATGGCAATGGTCACCGGTGCATCCCACATACCCGCAGTGTCTTCGTTGGCTACAGCCGTCAAATGCTGGTTTAGATCCGGCGACGACTTAACCGACTGAGGTTGTTCTTGCTTCATGTAGCCAACCCAGCCACGTTGTTCACGCACCATTTGAGCAAGCTGCTCATCTGCCGAAACAAGCACAACCTGTTGGCCGCGACCAGCTACGATTGCCAGGTGTTGGACGACTCGCCCTCGAAGCTCAGGTGAGACCTGTTCGACGACTTCATCCAAAATCAATGTAACCGGCTCACCACGGGCACTAAGTGCCTCAACAATAGCCAGTCGCTGTGCCAACCGCACGATTACTCCCGGCACGGCGGCTTCATACGTTGAATACTCAACGGTTCCTTCGGTTACAACTCCGTCGTATGGATCGTATTGCCGAGGCACAAACCGCTGGCTGCGGCGATCCGCGTAATTCATTGCTACTCGCCCCATCATCGCTTTGATGTGCGAGGTCACAGCGTCAGAATGCAGACTCTTCGACTCACCAGTCGGCGTTCCCAATTGGCGTTCAACGTCGCGCAATTCGTCGTGCAATCGCTCACGCTGACTCAGTAGACTAAGATCATCATTGATACGTCGAAGCTGCGCCTGCAGCTCGGCTTCCGCTGTCGGTGAATACGTTTCGGACTGCTTTGCGATCGTATTCAGGCGATAATCTTTAGAATCGCGCAGCTGACTCTTGCAATGCTCAGCGTGAATCTCAAGTTCCCGACGCTGACTACGAAGCGACTCAATCTCATCGAGCAGTCGCTGACGGTCTGACATGGAGCCTACGGATTTAGCGCTCTTCCGGCTTGCCTCTTGTTGCAACAACCACGCGTGCAGATTCGGATGATCCTTCTTCTGCGACCACATGCCCTCCGCCAGGGTCAATTTGTCCAGCGACAGATCATGCTCAGCAGCAATGGTGCGCAATAGAGCAGCTCGCTCCTCAATCAGCTTGTCAATCGATGCACAAAGCTCTTGTTCAGCACGCCGCAGTTGATCCGCCTGAGTATCTAGCTTGACTCGGGCCTCTTGCGATTGATGTCGCGCTAGCTGCTGGCAAACTTCGTACAGGTCCTTCTGCATCGACCTTAACAAAGTTGGTAGCCCAGAAGTATCGGTGACAGTGCGAGTGGAGTCTGTGCAAACAAGTCGGGTTTCCCCGTTTGGCTGCCGAACTACTTCGTACTCTCCAGATGCTTGCAGCGGCTCATTGCCAATGCGCCCAACAACATCGTCCAGCTGCTTACGTGAAGCGAGGATTGAAGCCTCAAGTGCTCGAAGCGCTCCGCGAGGATCGGCCTCCCGCGTGGGAGACAACTCATCACCGACTTGTTCATCAAGCTGGGCATCAGTCGCATTGGATTCAATGCTGGCTCGGTGAGCTCGCAAATCCTTCAATGTCCGGCGCCAGCGACCAAGTCGATCATCGATCTCTTGGAGCTGCTCACGATAAGACTGGGAAACCTCAACCACGCAGTTGTTGGTCTCGATTAGCTTTAAGTCGGCCTGCCGTTGTGCAATCTGAGATTCAATGCTCGCTAATTGCGCATTTGTGTTGTGTAAATCATTCAGTGAATGAGCGTGACGACTCTCCAGCCGCCCGACTTCAGAATCCTGCACCGGTGATCCGCTGCCGTATTGCCGGAGATGTGACAATTCGTTCTCTAGATCGTCGCGCCGAGCAATTAGCTCGTCCCGCGAAGTATTTAGTGATTCCAACTCACGGATTTGACGTGATAGCTCACTGCGTCGACCATTTAGTTGCTCACGCGACAATCCCGTCCCCGCAGGCTTGCCATACTCGCCGATATCAACGCCGAGACGCCTGGCCAATCCCGCCAACTCTAGTTCAGTATCAGCCGGTCCAGACGCACCGATCAATCCGCTAAGTGCCTCACGCTGAATGGGTGTAAGCCATTCGCTGTAACCGAGTGTGTAACCACCAGCATCGTAGGTGGGTTCGTAGGCTAGGCCACCGCTATAGTCGATACGGCCGTCGTCATAGTTGACTGCTCTGAGCGTCCGCCCTCGATTCGAGAGTTCCACGCTACCGCGGATCGGCAACGCCCATTGGGGGCCAGCCTGATTGGTACCGTAACGCTCCGAAGCGACTTGCCGCAACCAGTAGAGTAACGTTGTTTTTCCGGATCCACGCGGACCGCAAACGACGTTTAATCCCGGTGAGAAAGGTCCAAGATAGCACCTGTTTCCTGTGCCGCTACGATCAACTTCCATGTTAATCAGTTGCATGAAGGCTCCTCCTTTTGCCATTCAACTTGATTCATCCGTGACGCTAGGATCTGGGGTCCTCATGCGCACAAGTTGGGTGTTCAGTGTGAAATTACCACAGTTGTCCAAAATCCCCCAATAGCACTTTAACCCTTTTCGAAACTTATGCCGATTTCACCCGAATTCGCCAACGGGACGAACGCGGATTTCCCTGGGCTAACCCGGCGACTTGGGTTATTGAGCGGAAGATACGCCCAGAACTGTCCCAGCAACAACTATGACCATTGCTCCACGCAGCCAAGCCCGAGGCATGCGCTGCATTGGTGCATAAGCCGCTACGGACCTCGTATTTTTGCTGGTCGAAGCCCAACTACGAAGCGGATTGATCCGGCGGAACCACTTCTTCTGGCAGGAGCTTGGGCGAAGCACCACGCACCCTAGGCGCAGGCGGGGCTGGGCAGACGACACCACAGCTGACGATAAACTGAATCGCCTGGTCAACCGTCAACTCCATGTCGATTGCTTCACGCTTACGCAGATTTACGGTGAAACCCGTCATGGGCATCGGCGATGTGGGCACGAAAACGCTGATCATTTCTTCGCCCAGACTATTGCGCAGGGTGTGAATGCTATCACTAGTTACGAACCCCAAAGACCAAATGCCCACGCGTGGATATTCGATGGCGACGACGCGCGTAAACTCGATCTCCCTTTCACTCAGCACGAAATCGGTGACCTGCTTGACCGAGGAGTACAGATTTCGAACAAGCGGTAGCTGGTTAATCAGTCGCTCGAAGGCCGTCACAAAGAACCGACCGACCCCTGCCGCTAAGAACCTTCCGACAAAAAACAGTACACAGAGCAACACTAGCAACAACAGCGGAATCGTAAACGACCGCGGCATGTATCGCATCTTGATATATGCGTGGTAGTAATTGGTTGCCGACAGAGGATTTTGCATAGACTGCGGAAGCAGATCGAGGCGATGGTCGACCCACTGGACTACATATTCGGGTAGGTAGCGGCCGCCCATCGGGGCTTCCACGTACGTCAGCCCTCCGAAACTGAAGCTATCAGGCTCCGCTTCCCCTTCGGCGACGATCGCCCCAGCTGGTGGCTCGGCATGAATATCGGCTGTCGTCCACACCAGAATCGCGCGGCCAGCCGATTCCAGCGGTAGCAGAACGTACTGTTCCACAGCGCTAGCTATCCAGATCAATAACAGCAGCGTCACCAGGGGAGGCGCGATAATGCTACAGCCGCGCCAAATCGCCCTCTGCCAGCCAGACCGCTGCTTAGGAACGATAGGTTCTTCGATCGTATCTTCTTCGATAGTCATATTATCTGCTGTGAATTTTGCGTTGCTGTTAGTTAAGCTTGGAACCAGGGCGGTTGTTGAAAACTGCTTTTTCTACAGCGAACGTGTGCCGGTGCCGCGGGCAACAACCAAGATATCGACGCTAGAAGCCCCGGCCGCCCTTACCACCTTAGCGACTTCCGCCGCAGTTGCACCACTGGTCAAGACATCATCCACCAGGAAAACATGCCTCCCTTTTAGACATTGTGAGTGCTTGACCACGAAGGCA
>DNPC01000561.1 GCA_003501565.1 Planctomycetaceae bacterium
CGGAAAACGCCCGAGTCTCGTGCCCTCGGGCGCGGTGGATGCATACCACAAGTTCACTAAGTATGCTGGGCATTTGGCACATTTGCATAACTAAGGTTTGCACCAGCGGTGGCGAGCTCCGATGGAATCGGCTCGCCATCAACGCAGATTGCGTCGTACCTATAGATTCAGCGTTGCTGTGGGGCAAAACGCAGCCCAGCGCTGAAGGCCTGGTGGGCCGGACAACCCCACCAGGCTATTTTTCTTTCTAAGGGCAGGCCCACTCTTTCCAAAAGTGTCGATACTTGCGGCGATTGCTCTGAGAATAGAGTCGATTGCGATGCAAGTAGTTGATCTTGGTCTCAGGGATATCAAAGCTCGTAAAGGCCTAATATAGCCCGACGGCACTTCTTATCTTTCGCTGGCCTCTTTCTCGGCGATCAAGACACCTGACATCGTCCGATTCGCGTAGAGCTTGCCAAACGCGTTTTTCAGTGCTCTCCGGAGACGATTCGCAGATGCCGCGCTCATGCCGTCAGAACACACGACTGCATGACCATCTGTCGTCAGCAGAATCTCAACTTGGTCTGCCATTCCCTCGGACAGGAGTGCTTCCATGACAACTTGTTTCTCAATATTGCTGAGCCTCTGATAGAGTCGTATCTGCCCATACATTGAAGCCAAGCATGCTGTAATCGCGACCAGACATAGTGTTCCTAGACCGGCAAATACAAAACGTAGCATTCGAATTTAACCCACATGCGTTGAGTAATCTGAGATGAAAATCTAACTTGTACCCGTGCTATTTTTTGTCGCCGATCTAGCTACCGTCGATGCCAGAGGCTTATCGGGTGCTCGATTTGCTTTTGAAAGATCTGTCAGAGTAGGCTGCCATCAAATTACGTTGGTGAGTCAGAAGTCTATCCACCAATCGAAACCAAAACAGTAGCGATGATTAAGACGAAAGGATGAATGGCAAGACAAAGTCTAGTGGGCTTGCCCACACTCTTCATCCCATAGGATGTGAATGAAAATAGCGAAATCACAGAGCTTAATAAGGTACATCCCATCATCAAATAGGCGGACATCATTCGCTTGTCATGCTGAGAGTCATTGGAATACCAGATCAACATGATTCCTACCGCCAAGCAAAGGTCCGCGACTACAGTAGACGATATCAGGCCAATAGATCTAACGGACATTTGCACCAAAGGATTGAGCTTCCATGGCCAGCCCGTAAGAACGTGTCGTTGTCACTGGCTAAGGACATGCAGCGAACTCTGAAGTGTTACTGGAAACTTGGCGAAGCATCAGCAACGGTCGATAGCAGGCTTAATTCTTAGGTGATTTACACAGTAGATGGAACGTGTGGATCGACCGAGGCTATTTTCCTGACGATCATTGCAGTGTCCTGCTTAGACGTCCAAGTCACGTTGGTGGATGGCTAGCCGAATCCGTAAGAACCTCCAAGCGATCCAATCTTCCTGGATGGCGTCGTTGACTTCGTCGGTACGAAAGCAATATCTCTTGGCCCACCTAAAACGGTGCGATAACGCGACAGGTCCAATTCGGAATAGCCACGGGCCATTCATCTACGCAACCTCGTTGGTGCTGAGACAGAAGAGACGAAAGTTGATTCCGCACTCCACATTTCCCTGCATCATACCAGCTCAGGTGGGCCGCAAGCAAGCAAATGACGCGTGCGACCCCTCAGTCCACTCGCCAGCTAGTACAGCAAGAAATCAGAAAAACGCTCGTTCCAACTGGGTTTTGTGTCGCGTATTAGGTCGCGGGCAGCGAGCCACTGCAGGTCGCCCGAACGGATCTGAGACAGAGTCGTCCGCAACTGTGCGTTGCCCCAAAGGATGTCCAAAGGCGGCTTTTCTCGCTCGTATTCATACGGCGGCGGCAGTAAACGCACGTGCTCGGGCCACATTGCAGTCGCGCTGGCCAGTAATGCAACAGTGGTTTCTACTGATCGGAATAGCTCGGGATTGGTAACCTGCAGATCGAGCCCTTGGCAACTTTGGTTCGCAAACTTGTCAAAGGTCGGTTGGAAACGGGTGGCGACAAGCCTGACTCCCGGCAACTCCCATTTAGACAGTTCTGCAAGCCAGTCAGCTGCATCCATGAACGGTGCACCGACGAGTTCGAATGGCCGCGTCGTTCCACGTCCCTCGCTCAGATTCATTCCTTCAAGCAATACCTGACCGGGGTAAACAAGCGTCGTGGAAAGTGTTGGCATATTGGGCGAAGGCCAAATCCAGGTCGCCGATGTACCAGGCTGTGTCCCCGGTATCCACAACTGCCGCTCCCATTTTGGCATCTTAATGACTTCCACTTCCACGTCAATCTCATGGATGTGGCATAAGAAACCCACGAGCTCGCCCATCGTCAATCCGTGCCGAAGCTCCACCGGAGCGCCGCCCACAAAGCTCTCGAAACCGTGGCTGAGGACGTGTCCTTCGACAGTCTCCCCGCCTAGCGGATTGGGGCGGTCTAGTATCACAACTTTTTTACCAGCTGCCGCACAGGCATGTAGACATTCAAGCATCGTCCAAGCAAACGTATACACGCGAGTCCCGACATCTTGGAGATCGATGGCTAATATATCGATCGCTTCCAGCATTTCAGGTGTTGGTCGACGCGTCTCGCTGTAAAGGCTGTGGAGCGGAAGCTGGAGTGGTTGATACCAAGAATGATCACTCTCGACCATGTTTGCCTGTTGTTCCCCCCACAAGCCGTGTTGTGGTGAGAACAACGCAGTGAGCTGTCGTGGGCACTTGCGGGCAAGGTAGTCGGCAGCAAGCTCGAGGTCACTTGTGACCGAGGCCTGATTGAAAAGCAGCCCTAGCCGCGCCGACGAAGGCGGGGGACTGCATTCGATCCAGCGTTCAAGTCCCGTATGCATGAGTCACACATCGTATGTTGGGATGTAGCGTTTTGGAAAGCAATGCATCAGTATGTCGTGCTCAAGACAACGGCGAGTTGCCGCTCGGGTTGCTAGCGACGCGAGTGAAACACCAAATGGGGCAATTCCGGAACCAGAAGTTTTTCCAGTGCTAGTCGTACCGCCGCGGATGAGCCAGGCAAGCAGAAAACCAGAGTCGATCCAATGCGACCTGCCATGGCACGACTCAGCATCGCCGCGGATCCGATGTCTTCGTAGCTAAGGTAACGAAACAGCTCACCAAATCCCGGAATGTGCATTTCGAGAAGTGGCTCAATTGCATCACACGTGTGATCTCGCCGTGCGATTCCAGTTCCACCCGTTAAGATGACCGCTTCTGTTTCTTGAGCAACGTGCTCCTGGACCTGAGCGACGATCTGATCCGGTTCGTCAGGTACGATGATTCGCGTTTTCAATTTGTGGCCAGCATCACAGAGTGAGTCGGCAATCAGTTGGCCGCTCTTGTCACTTTCCAGCGTGCGAGTGTCGCTCACGGTTATCACACCAAATTGAATCGCCTGAGGAGACTGGTCGCGATGTTCTTGCGCACTGGGACTGTTCATGAAGTTCATTTACCTACAGTGGACCACACCGCTGAATTTGACTTAGGCGTAGTTTGTTTTCAGAACTCGCTCTACGGCGCTCGTCACATCGCGCAGAGTGAAAGGCTTCGCAAGAAGGTCAGATGTTTCAAGCTGACCGGCCTGCTGGACAATAGACTCGTCGAGCTTGGCACTCATCAAGATACAGGGGACGCTCAAAGCTGACTGTCGAAGTGCGCTCAGAGCTTGCAGGCCAGTGAGCCGCGGCATGTGGACGTCAAAGAGCACAATGTGCAATTGAGGTGCTGTGTGGACGATTTCAACAGCCTCTTGGCCATCGGCTGCAAGTTGAATTGCGTAACCACGCCGCTGAAATACTTCCCCCAGCGACTCGCGAAAGTCGCGATCATCATCGGCAATAAGCAAATTAGGTTCTGTTAATTGCACGCCGCTGGCTCCAACTCGAACACGCATTTCCTAGATGCGAGACGTGAGTAAATTTGGCATACGTCTTGTGGATACGGCAATTGCCGCAAACCTCATACCACAATTATGGCTTTCTGCTTCGCTCAAGAAAAGATGGTTTGGGTAAGATAGCCAAACGCCGCGGGAAGGTGGGGGCGCTGTAAGGCTGCCCCCAATACAATTTGCCAGATCCAGGCTGTCGGTTCGCTACATCGCGATTGGCGGTAGTCCGTTGATCGTTAACTCCTGAAGGCTCTTGCCCTTGGGGGGGGAATGCCCCAGGCAAAGCTACTTGATCAAATTCCGGCTGGCCAACAACTCGACGATCTTCTCGACACATTCTTCGACGCTAAGCTCGGCTGTATTGAGTCGCAAATCTGGCTTGTCGGGCGTTTCGTACTTGGCCCCCGCGCCAGGTAGTTGCGGCAAATCGCCCTCTGATGCTTGCTGATAATGCCCTCGCGGGTCACGCTCTTGGCAGACCGTGAGCGGTGCGTCGCAGTGGACCGTCAGAAAGCGCTCGCTGCCGATCAATTCGGCGGCACGGGCACGAACTTCTTCCGCTGGAGCGATCAATGCGGCTAAGCAAATGAAGCCGTTGTCGTTTAAGAATCGAGCCATCTGTGCACAACGCCGAAGGTTCTCCGAACGATCCTGTTCACTGAATCCAAGATCACGACTGATGCCGCGGCGAAGGTCTTCACCGTCCAAAACAATCGAAGTTCGACCGGCATCAAACAACGCTCGTTCAACGCCCCGGGCGATGGTCGATTTGCCACTGCCGCTCAGACCGGTAAGCAAGACGGTGGCTGGTGACTGACCCAGTCGTGCCGAACGTTCGCTGTCGCTGACGACCGAGACCTCGGAACTGCTGCCTTCATCGACCTTTGCTTCAACTTCCCACGGCGCAAGTTTAGAAGACTTGTCGGCTTCGCGGGCGGTGATCATTCCAGCGGCAACTGTGACGTTGCTGATACGATCGACAACAATGAAGGCCCCGGTGGACCGATTGCGGCGATAGGCATCAAAGTAGATCGGCTGGCTAAGAGTGATGGTGCAGCGGCCGATTTCGTTTAGCTGCAAATCTGGCGCAGGATGCCGGTGCAGTGTGTTGACGTCGACTCGGTAACGCAGCGAATCGACCTGCCCAAGCGTAGACTGGGTTGTGTGTTTGAAAATATATGACTTGCCAGGCACCATTGCTTCGGCATTCATCCACACCAGCATCGCATCGAACTCATTGGCGACGCGTGGCACATTGCCCGGCCGAACAATCATGTCACCCCGGCTGCAATCGACTTCGTCTTCGAACGTCAGGGTGACGCTCTGTGGCGTAAACGCCTCTTCCAATTCACCGTCAAAGGTGACGATACTTTTGACCTTGGTCGTTTTCCGTTGCGGCAACACCATGACTTCATCGCCCTTGCGGATGATGCCCGAAGCGACAGTGCCACAGAACCCGCGGAAGTCGAGGTTGGGACGGTTCACGTATTGGACAGGGAATCGGAAGTCTTCAAAATTCCGATCCGAACCAATGTAGACCGACTCGAGGAAGTTCATCAGCGTGCTGCCTTTGTACCACGGCATGCTTTCGCTTGGGTCTACGACATTATCGCCACTGAGTGCTGAAATCGGAATGAAGTGAAGATCTGGCAGATCGAGCCTAGATGCGAACTGGCGATAATCGCTGCAGATTTCGTCAAAGCGTTCCTCGCTGAAATCTACCAAGTCCATTTTGTTGACGGTGACGACAACGTGTCGAATCCCTAATAACGACACGATGAAGCTGTGGCGTTTCGTCTGTGTGAGGACGCCGTGTCTGGCATCAATCAAGATTACAGCTAGATCCGCCGTCGACGCACCGGTCGCCATGTTGCGCGTGTATTGTTCATGACCAGGCGTATCGGCGATGATGAACTTGCGTTTGGCCGTGGAGAAATAGCGGTACGCAACATCAATGGTGATGCCTTGCTCACGCTCAGCTTTGAGACCGTCTGTAACGAGCGCTGGGTCGAATCCACCACCCGTTGTCCCGTGGGTTTTCGATTCGCTCTCCAGCTGTGCAAGCTGGTCTTCGTAGAGCATCTTGGAATCATATAGCAGCCGGCCGATCAACGTACTCTTACCGTCGTCGACACTACCGCACGTAATGAAACGCAGCAGTTCCTTGCGTTCATGCTGCGCAAGGTACGCGTCAATGTCGGTAGCAATTAGGTCGCTTTGGTGACTCATGGCTTCGCGATCTTCTTATCGAATGGCGTCAATGTATTTTGTGAGCTTGCAGATGCTCGAATGGTCAGCTCTTGTGCATGCTGGATCTATGTTTCGTCGCCTCGGGCCTAGAAGTAGCCTTGGCGTTTCTTTTCTTCCATACCGGCACCACCGGCATCGCGGTCAATCACACGGCCCTGGCGTTCGCTCGTTTTGGCAAGCAGCATTTCTTGGATGATCTCTGGCAAAGTGGTCGCATCAGACTCAACCGCCCCAGTCAGAGGGTAGCAACCGAGTGTTCGGAAACGCACCCGTCGCATCTGAATTTCTTCACCGTCGCGAAGCTGCAAACGGTCGTCATCTTTCATGATCAACGTGCCGTCACGTTCAATGACGGGTCGCTGGTCAGCGAAGTACAGCGGGACCAAGGGGATACCTTCCAAGTGGATGTACTGCCAAACGTCCAACTCAGTCCAATTGCTCATCGGGAACACACGGATACTCTCGCCTTGGTTCACCTTGCTGTTGTATAGATTCCACAACTCCGGCCGCTGGCTCTTCGGATCCCAACGATGGAATTTGTCGCGGAAGGAGAAAACCCGTTCTTTCGCTCGAGATTTTTCCTCATCGCGTCGAGCTCCACCGAAGGCCGCATCGAACTGATACTTGTCCAAAGCCTGTTTCAAAGCATCCGTTTTCATCACCATCGTATGTTTGTCGGATTCTTCGCCTGGATCAATGTTGAGCTTGAGCCCTTCGTGATTGGTGTGGACCAACAAGTCCAGCCCTAACTCCTTTCGCGCGTAGTTCTCGCGGAATTCGATCATCTCGCGAAACTTCCACGTCGTATCGACATGTAAGAACTTGAATGGAGGCTTGTCGGGATAAAAGGCTTTCAGCGCCAGATGAGTCATGACAGCCGAGTCTTTTCCGATCGAGTACAACATGACTGGATTGGAGAACTCAGTAGCAACCTCACGAATGATGTGGATGCTCTCGGCTTCGAGTAGCTTTAGGTGGGTCAACGCGTAAGACATCGAGGCGTCCCATTATTTTTGGGCTGATTTGTGGGATTTGTTTGTTGGGATTTGGCCAGAGCTCCGACCGCTCAAAAACGCTAGCTAATCAAACCCGCAAGCCAGCATTTTTGTTAAGGTCGCAGTAATCCTAATCGGCAGGCCACCGTGATGGCTTGATTGATCCGCCCACTTAACCTGCGGTCCATTTGCCAAGTTTCGTGGCAAACCGCCCGCGTTTACAAGTAGCGAGAGCACTCGCCAGTCCTCGTAATCTAGTCAAGATTACCCAAATTGACCATTGTGGTAATTCGCGTCTCCGAAGAGTAGATGCGTAGCGGGGCTTCGGCCAGCACTCAGGGCGTCTTAGGGCCCTCGATCTCCCAATACCGCATCAAGCTGAATAAGCGTTTGCTCGAGTTTTTGGTATGCGACGAAAGCGGCGTAGAGTCCGAGGCCTGTCACGACCACGCCCACCTGGATGTAGAGTGCATGTTCTTGCTCGCTAAACACCAGTAAGCCAATGGCCGCGAGCGGGATGGCGGCCGCCGACAACAGGTACCACTTCGAGTGTCTGCGAATCGCTTCGCGACGAAGCGGAAATTCGGGGTCATTCATCGTGATCGAAACAGCTCGGGGGTAATAGACGAGCAAAGCCACGAGCGTCATTCCGAAGTAGGGGTAGATCCAAGCCACGCCTCCACACAGCACAAGGGAGATGAAAAAGTGGAAGGCATCGTCGAGATCAAATTCGCTGTGCATCGATGCAAAAAATCCTGCAAACACGATCCCCGAAACGCTCCACAATATCCCGCATATCAATGTGGCATGGTTCCCGCACAACAACAAACGCCGGAGCTGATGGGCAGTCGGTGCACGTCCCTTTTCGACCGCAGACAATGTCTTCGCGATCGGCCAGACCAGCCACAAGAAAAGGATGCCCCCTAATGGGAAGACGGTCGCGTTCACAATATTCGCTACATAACGAAAATCTTGTTCAATGCCCGGAATTAGCAAGCTTGGCTCAGAAGCGGGTTTGGTCTGGCCCTGCGAATCGCCCTCAACGTCATTTTCGCTCGGTTGAAACGCAGGATCAATATCCTTCATACGACTGTGATTGTAAGCGTAGTTGAACACACTCGCAGCAGTGTTCGGTCCGAAAACCAACACCAAGGCCACCAACAGTACTGGCAGTCGCAATAGCCAACCGGCCAAACTGTTGCTGGCAGGCTCGAATCGGTGCGCTAATTCTGGATGCAGGGCCAGTTTCAAACGACCACTGGCTTCGTGTCCATCGCGCGGCCGAGAATCCGGTTCGACCTCAAGCATACTGCTGAGCGTGCGGTGCAATACGCGTTCTGCCGCCGATTCAGGTGCATGAGTAAGTTGGAGTGTTTCTGTGCGTGCCCGTTGTTGCCCCGCAACAGCCTCGTTCCAGTTGGATGGCAATTCATCAAGCTGCCAGGGGCGTTGACCTTGCCAGAGTTCCCACAGTACGATCCCCAGTGAATACAAATCACTGCGCCCATCAAGGCAGGCCGCTTCGGCCGGTGCGAGTGGATCTGCAACCTTCAATTGTTCTGGTGACATGTACGCGAGCGAACCGCCAAAATATGCCGCCGCCCCCGCGCGACCATCGATGCCAGCGCTGCTAACATTGAAGTCGGCTAACTTGGGAATAGCCTCAGCAGAAAGCAATATATTGGCCGGTTTCACATCGCGGTGAAGCACTCCTTTGGAATCTGCATAGCCGAGGCCATCTGCGAGCTGGACGCCGATCCAAGCGACTGCTTCTGCCCAATTACGCTGCATCACCTCACGACGTATCGATGACTGTTCCGGCACTAATTGACTAGCGGCTAGCAAATTCTGGTCGATCGATCGAAGTATCAATTCGCCCGATGGCATAGCCGCCTGATCACTGAGTTGCCGCCTGAGTTTTACGCAGTCGGCAAGCGTCCCTCCGGCGACATACTGCATGTAAAGCAGAATCGTGGGTGGATTGCCGATTTCGCGTTGGTCATACACGCGTACGACATTAGGATGGTCCAGTTGAGAGAGTGCCTGTGGTTCTTGGCTGCCTCGGTTGGTTGCCTTTAATGCAACCAACCTCTGCATTGACTCTTGCCGCGCCAGGTAGACCCTTGCAAATGCACCGCGCCCGAGTTGCTTTAG
>DNPC01000083.1 GCA_003501565.1 Planctomycetaceae bacterium
GTCACGGTCAAGACAATTCGGAAGCCGGTTTGAACCTTACCGAGCTTGCGTTCGACCTCGATACACCCCAGGGCTTTGAAAGTTGGCGGCGTGTCTACGAGCGCGTCCGGGATGGGGAGATGCCGCCCGAGTCGGACCTTGGAGCTAACGAGACCGACGCTTTCCTAAAAGGTCTCAATCGGCGACTGATGGAATCGGATTCGCGCGACATTGCAGATCGAGGCAGGGTCCGCGGCCGACGTTTGACGCGGACGGAGTACGAACACACGATTCATTCGTTGCTTGGGATTGACCTTCCTCTGCAGGATCAGCTGCCCGAGGACACAGCGATGCACGGCTTTGAAACCGTTGCCGACAGCCAACAATTGTCACACCATTTATTGGCACGGTACCTGGACGTGGCCGACCGCGCCTTGGCCGAAGCATTTGATCGTGCTCTCAACGGAGACGTCAAGTATGCCGCGGACTTCTCGCCCAGGCGTTTGGCTCAGGGAATTGGGAGACGCAACTACCGAGGTCCCGAGTCTCGAGATGGCGAGAGTATTTCGTGGCCAATCTATCTGGCCTTCTATGGACGGATGCGATCGATCCGGGTGCCGGAAGACGGCTGGTACCGAATTACGCTTCACGATGTGCGAGCAGTTAACCCCGCCAATGGTGGAACTGTCTGGGGAACCCTGCGATCGGGAGTCACTGCCTTCACTTGGAAAAGAGTACTTTGGAAGTTAACTCCTTCTAGCGCAACCCCTTCTGCTGCCGGATGCAATCTCCTATTACGCGTCGGGTTATGATGAAATCGACAAACTCTTGACGAGTTCCGCTACGCAAAGACTCCGTTGCAACGCGGCTCAACGATTCGCATCAGGATTCAAAGGAAGAAACGACTTGCGAACCCAGTCGGCAGTCTCCAGCCACCGTTGCTTCTGTTTGTCATCCAAAGCCGCGGCAACTTCTTCCTCAAGCAGATCAAACTCTGAGTGAATCTCGGGCGACGACGTTTGACGAATTTCTTCAATGCGCGCGTGTCGTTTGGTGATCACGGCGAGAACTTCGGCTGACTGCTCGTCCGTCAGGCCCAATCGACTGGTCAACGTGTCGGTAATCTCTCCAGGAAGCACTTCCGGGTGAGCGCGATAGTGCTGCATTCGAGTCAACATGTAACGCGATGCAGCGACGGCTCCGACGCCGATTCCACTACCGAAAACGACCAACAGGACAACCGCCTGAACCCAAACCGGCAACGCTCTGCGCCACCGAGTCAGCTTGCCTGTTGAAGTTGAAGAAGTGGTACTCATGGCAGACCTAAACGAGCCAAAAACTGATCCACGGTTCCGTCATCATCGTGAGACTCGGAAGCAGCACGAGCATGATGGATGCGGCCAACGCCAACAGACTTCCGCCGAGAACAAGCGGAGTCTTATCGATCGCCGGACCGACGGCGTTATAACCAGCCAACGTCGATAACACTCGCTCCGTCACATCGACAGGAACGTTCTCAAGCTGATCCGAAAGCTCAACCCGCTGGCGGATCCAGCTTTCAGGTCTATTCGTTTTCATTGGATTCCTCCAGCAGTTTTTTCAAGCGTTGACGGGCGCGATAAGCCTGAACTTTGAACATTGTCTGGCTCCATCCCGCCAGCTTTGCCGCTCCTGCAACGGAATGCCCGTCCCAGTAAAGCAGCGTCAGCACCAGGCGATCGCGAGGCGATAATCGGGCCAGCATCACATGCAACTGGTCCCACGCATCCACGGCATCCGTCGGTGGTTCTGTCGTGAACGTCACGCATGCCGCGTCTTCCAGGAGCTGTGTGCGTCGATCTTTGTCACGGGCCGTCACCTTCCAGAACCGATAGACGACCCGGACGGCAATCTTTCGCAACCAATGCTCAAAAGGACTCCTGCTTTTGAAGCTGCCGAGACTCACGAAGGCTTCGACGAACACATCGTGCACGAGCTCTTCAATGACTGCCCGGTCGCGACTGAAACGTGTCATCTGCTTTGATAGCGTCGCTTGATACCCATCGACAATCTGCCGAAACGCATCTTCGTCGCCGTCGCGTGCCGCGTTGATCAAAGCTGCTTCGACGTCAGCAGGACGCTCTTCAGCATCGTCAAGTCGCACGGCAAACATCGCGCATTGATCCAGCCACACGCGAAGTGTGTGACGAAGATCGTTAGGCGGTGACGCCGTGAAACCAGTTAACGCGAGATGCATATTCCGTTTGGTACATTGTGTGGTATCGGGACTGGCCTTCAGGGTTTCGGTTTGACCAATACTTCGGGTCTGACAGGTCGATTGGCGGCGTTCTTTCGACCAATCACTTCGCCGGGTTTGCCTTTCATCTCAGCCTGAAGCGTTTTGCGTTCCTCGGCGTCGATAAAGCCGTCTTTGTTCTTGTCACCATTCTTCATCATCATCGATTGTACGAATTTCGGCATCGGCGATTCGGCCAGTTCTTCCGGACTTATTTTATCGTCATTGTTTACATCGAATGTCATCAGCAACTGATCCGGCCCGACGCTGTTGGCACTTCGTCCCTGAAACGGGCTGCCGCTGCGGTGAATGATTGACGCAAACGCATCCGAAATACTCGACTTGGGAGCCTTGATTTTGACGTCTGCGAGATTCGCAGTTCCGCCTGCAGCGATGCAGTACAGAAACTGGTCCGAGCGAATCAACAGCTCGCCATTCGCAGCGGCAAACGAGCACTTGAAAGGTGTCTTATCGGCCTCAAACCTGTTGACGGAAACTTCCTCAAACTCCGGCTCCAATCGAAACGCGATCGTACCCGCCTGCTGCGTCATCGAAAGCCAGACGTTGCCCGCTTTTGTCAGCGAAGCATATGTGATGTTCCGGCCTTTGCCGCCCATTCGTTTCCGCCACACGGTCTTTCCTGTCGCCGCGTCCGCACAAGTTAGAATTCCGTTCGTCCCGACCCAGTAGAGTTTTCCGTCGTCGAGCACTGGCGACGGAACTCCCGGCCCCGCATTCCGCGACCATGCGGTGTGAGTCTCCGTAACGTCGCCGACGCCCCCGAGCCGAATGGCGATGACCTTGCTGCTGGCGGCCACATAAGCCACGCCATCACCAATGACGGGTGTCGTGCAGATGTACTTCCCAAGCGATTCCTTCACCCACCATTTCAGCTTTCCCGTAGCGGGATCGATTCCCCAGATCTCGTCGGACAACGGAATGACAATCTCATCACTTCCATCGGCAGCTGTCCCAACAACCGGAGTTGAATAGCTGCCTTCGTACAACTGAGCTTCAACACGCCAGACTTCTTCGCCAGTGATTCGATCAAAGGCAATCAGCGCCTGAGTCTCATCGCAGGCATTCACCAGCAGCAGGTTCTTGTAGATCGAAGGACTCGCGCCGCACCCCCATTCGGTCGGGCCGGATTCGCTGCCAACCTGCTTCTGCCATAACGGATTGCCGTTCAGGTCGAATGCATAGACTCCGGATTTCCCGAAGAACACAAACACACGTTCGCCATCAGAAACCGGAGTGCAACTGGCGTAACCGTGATCGGTCACGAAACCTTCGAACCTGTCTTCCGGAAACCGAGTCGGCGGACTGCGCTGCCACAACACTTTCCCCGTTCGTCGTTCAATGCAGACAAGGTGTCGCTGCAGCTTGGCGATATCTCCTGGCTTGTTCACGTCCTGCCCGAATCCGGAAAACGCCGTCACAAAAATGCGATCCCCAACAATAATCGGGCTGCTGACACCTTTCCCTGGCAGCGGAATGACCCACTTCAGATTCCGCTCGTCGCCCCAGGAAGTCGGCACATCGCCCGAGTAAATTCCCGCAGCATTGTCGCCTCGAAACTGCCGCCAGTCTTCGGCGAGAGCATGAGCACTGAGCGCCGCCAGAAAAGAAGCGACTGCTAAAACGGGCAGGCAGGAACGACTTCGCAATTTGAAATTCGTGACCATGAGATTCCCCTGAAGAGTTCTTTCGTGGGTTTAGTGCTGCCACGAACACGCCCGGTTACAGGGGTTTTCGAATTTCTCTTCAGAATCTCGCATTCGTTTTCTCGGTTGCCGCCGAAAACGTCAGCCGGCGGAGGCCCTTCCCGCGCCGGTCAAGACTTGAATTGGCAGGGCAGTTCAGTTCTTTGGCCTCCCAGAGACGGAAAACAGCTCACCCCAATGGCCACGATTCATCGGTAGCACTCAGGCCGGATGGAATCAGTCGAGAAACAGGTCCATATCTGCCATCAAATTGACGATTACAACCGCGTGTTGGCTTCACGCTTGGTGTCAAATGTGAGCGCAGTCCTGAGTGAATTGGATCAGGCTCTTAGCATCGCACCGTCGAACGGCGCACTCTCGCGTTCGTTCTGCCCCGCAGCGAGGTCCTTCGGTAGGACATCTGGGTACCGGAGAAGCGAGTTGGCTCTGACATTTCAAGAACGCTCTGCGATCTCAATGCGTGCCAAACAGAGACAGTTGCTGCGCCAGCGCTGAAATGTCACTGCATGAAAAAGAGGCCGGCAGTCAAGTGCTGCAAGCCCCTTGGCTCATCTCGTTGCATCAAAACGCATCGGGTTGTTGAAAGCTCCCCTGATTGCTCATAGTCGCGGTGCGGAGTTACCAATACATGGTGGGCACTTACTGAGAGGAGCGAAGGATGATGGTCAAAAAGGACCATCTTCGTCAGCGCCGCACCTCACAGTGAGGAGTTCAAGCGTGGAGCCGTAACAATGATTACCGAGTCAGTCCCGTGATCCGCGATAAGCGATACGCTGAGTCTACTCCGGCGTGTGTTGTCGCAGCACGCTGTCAAAGACCTGACCAAGCACTACCGCTAAAGTTTGGTCGGTAGCAGGTTGCCGAACTCGACCACGTCAAGACGCGAAAACACCTTTTTTGTGTTTTGAGGTTTCTGGAAAGCCATAAACGGGCCGCAGAAAGTGCGGAGCAGACGTCGCAGGGTTCTGCTCAGGGCCGCAAAAAGCGCGGAGCCGCAGAAAGTGAGGCGAGCGAGTGACGGCTGTGACGGCTAGTGACGGCAGCAAAAAGTGCTGGTGTCACACCTTAAGTGCTATCAGGTCAAGGGGTTACAGCGACAGTGACGGGGTGACGGCAAACCTGACTCCCCTTATACGTGTGTGTGCGTATGCGAGTGTGTAATACATCACATGTCTATTTTCTCTCTACGTAAGGGTAAGAGAAATGACGTCACTGCCGTCACCAGACGTCGCAAACCCCTTGTTTTTAAGGCTGAAACAGGTGACGGGAGGCTGCTATTTTCCCGTCACCTTGCCGTCACAGCCGTCACTCGCCCGGAATGCCGTATCGATGGGCAAGCAGGAGAGGACGGTGGGGCTAAATCGAAACCCTCAGCCGCCTCTGAGCCGTTGAGCTGGGCAAACTCA
>DNPC01000559.1:0-1156 GCA_003501565.1 Planctomycetaceae bacterium
AATTGTAGGGCCAACGGCCCGGCGAGTTGCAGCGCCGACCCGCCGAAGCTAAACAAACGGTCGGACCTCCGGCCCCAACGTATTTCTTTATGGCGATCCCTTGCGATATGAGGCTCAAGCAAAGCCATGTCAAAACCGGCGCATCGGTCACTTCTTTTTGGATTCGTGGCGCTGCTCGTTGTTGGTCTCGTTGCCTTCGTCGCGTTCGGCCTGACTGTCAAATGGGTTGGCCAAACTGACATCGAACTTCGATTTGTCATCACCGATGCTCACACTGGTCAATCAATCCCGAACGCAACGATCCACGTCCGTGCCGAGCCGGGTGGATTCTGTGATGAACATCCGCAGAAGACTTTTGCGATTACAACTGACGAGAATGGTCGAGCAACGGCGATGGCAAAAAGCTGCATGTGTTTCGGGTCAAAGGGGACACTTAAAGACACCTTTGGATCGCATCTTCCGAATTGGTACATCGACGTGACCGCGGCTGGTTATTCTGAGGCTGAACCCACATACTTGGACGTGGCCGAAAACGCCCGGCGGGTCCAACGCGGCGAAGCGTTCGGAACGCTATTGGTTCCGATTCGATTGCGATCGGACGCTGCAGAACCAAGCGATACACCCACTAAGCGGAGTCGGCCGTTTTGACATTTGAAAATCCCTCGCCGCGGAAGGGTGTTCGCGGTCGTTCTGATGGAATACCGCGATCACAATAAGCATGCATTACGACGACTGGATCAATCTGTCTAACGAAGAGCAAGACCGAATCAAGTTGCACGTCTGGGATGCATACAAACGTGAAAACATCGCGATTCCGTTTATGGCACTCGCATGTTTTATTGCACAATCGGAACGGTCGATTTTGGATGGAGCAATTGGAACTTACCATGGCGGTGAATACGTTCTGCACCTGTACGTTTCTGCGGCGGAGCTCAAGTATTGCCCGCAACCACTCACCGAAAGGTTCGAAGGATTTCGCATATACTGGATGACAAGGCCGCCGCGTTGAACAGCGAATCTGAGTGAAGTCCGGAAGAACCACGGCATCCATCGAATCACTGCTCCTCGGGCTGTTTGGTGCCCACCCCCATTCGGCCCAGGGTTGAAAACTGAGGCGTGGGCCGCGTGGGTTTTGAAATCAATGTCGTTCGCCGCG
>DNPC01000559.1:1204-1959 GCA_003501565.1 Planctomycetaceae bacterium
AAATCAATGTCGTTCGCCGCGGCGCGGTGAATCCAAACGCTGCCGACTTATCGGAGTTGCACCCGGCAATGAAACTTTGCAATCGATCATATATCGGCCTGTGAGAATTTGCGGCGTTTACGAATCCACAATAACGTGGAGTTAATCGAAACGCTCCGATCGCGAATGCCTGAATGTGAAATCAGCGTTCACTGGAAATATGCGGAATAACAAGAGGGTGCACACATTGCCGGCTTGCGTGTGCAATTTGAATGGAAGATCAACCACCCGGACTCGGTGACCTGCCGTTCAACGTGCTTAGGGGCAGAGCTTGCCATGACTATTAAGAAGGCACTAGGATACTCGTCGATTCGGGCGGTTTTGGAACTTGACTGCACAGATTGTGTTTTGCCGCGAACCAAATGAACGGATCAGCGTCTATATCTCTGAGCATGTCGCAACGAGGCGGCTGCGGAACAGAAACGAGAACAAGTCGGAGCGGGACAATGACTTCAAAACGGCCCAGTTCGCCACGGTCAACAATGGCCGAACGTTTAGATGAAGGCAGGAGCTGTTTCGCGTTGGAACACGCGAATATGCCCTTCTTACATTCTGAGCAGAGGTGACACCCGGGCCAATTGAAGTCAACGGACAACGTTGGTAACACGGTGTCGGCAAGTGCTGTACCGGGTTTTTTCGTGCCTACATTTAGAACCTGTCCGATAACCTGGAAGCGAACATTAGCCGCGGGGCGCCCCGGTTGTTGGGGTGGGAAC